>JAIVWA010000030.1:12483-16631 GCA_049190255.1 Gammaproteobacteria bacterium
ATGAAAAATTGCAAAAATTAAAAAAACTGCGCGATAAGTTGTGATTTAATCTTCAGATTTTTCCATTTTGAAAGCATCGGATGCTTTATCTTTGGTGTAGAACTCGGCCTTGATGCGCTTATTTGTGCTGCCTTCGACCTTAACCTGGCCGCTTTTCCGATTCAACGTGATTTTAGATCCGGTGATTGAGTTTTTGCCGCTGATTACTTTGGCGTTTTCACCGCTTAAAATTACGGTCATCGTCGCCGTATCATATTCCGCTTTTTCAGCTTCAGCATTATACTGTTCCGAGGTAATTGTTACGTTTCCCGTGGCAATGATCTTTTTCAATAACTCTTCATCACCGCCTTTTTTTTCGTTATCCAGTAACTCGCCCTGATAATAAATTCTTAATTTATCTGAAGTGATCGTAAAATCCCCCTGGGTTACCTTTACGTTTCCGGTAAATTCAGCGTACTTGTCTTCGTTGTATGAAATCAGCTCGTCGGCGACAATTTGTATGGGTTCGTTTTCAGCCTGTCCGGCTTTGGGTTCACCGGCGGTCCAGGCCGCATCCGTGAGCAACACCGCAACTGCCAAAAATGCAACCGTCCAAAGCCATCTAAATCTGTTAAGCGTCAATAATAAGTGCTGAAATTTTAGCACGGGACCCCCCTTTAATTGACAATTGATTATTGAAAATTGTCGATTGAATGTATTCTGTCGTTTTTAGATCAGCATTGCCAAGGCCGGTGTCAAATATATCAGTCGAGACATATTTTGCAATAGCCAACATCATATTCCTTCTGAGGATACCATGACAGGCAAACTATAATTTGCGCCGCTAAGTCATCAGTGCGGGCTTAGGCGCTTAGCGCCTTGTTTCTGACAACATGCTGTCAGAAACTAAAGGTTTCAGGTAATATTGTCTTAATGGCATACTCGCTGCGCCAACCGGCGCCACTAATTAAAAGCACGGTCTTTGAAGAAGTCTATCTACTTAATATACCACAAGTCATGGAATTTCTTAATAAAAATCTGGCGATTGATAAACCGGAGACTTTTTTTAATTGCCCCCATCGGCACCGAGTTTTTCCTTGCATCCGTCCGAGATTAGGAATATAATAATATGTACAACTGAGTACCTTGCAAAAGCTATCATACTCTCGATATCCATACCACAGCGCGTTGTCCGACTAATCTCTGCAGGGCCTCAGATTTATATCTTTTAGTTAATCGAAAAACATTCCGTGTGTTCTATTAGGATGAGAAAAAGCCGTATCGCAACCGAATCTTCTTCCGCCAACCTTGTGAATCTAAATCCCCTTGCCGGCTATATGTTATTGGCGAATCGCAAATTGTCTGAAATCCTGGATCGTACCTTATCAGGAGGCAGCATTTGTCTATTCAGATTAAGGTTAGCGGTTAACGGAATTATTGAGAATTTTGGCAACCGTTGTATCCTTATTATATTTCTGCGCACACTTGCGGTGTGCGCCGAACACCGATCCATGGCGGGTCGGATTGAATTGATTGGCAACGCCGTATTTTAACAAGCGGTTCGGTTTCGCTCTGAAGGAAAGACCCATTTGTCACTGTTGGCAGCCTGAAGTTTGGAACCGTGAAATTCAAAAACGAAGGAGGTTCCCCTATGGCCAATGGTATTGTCAAATGGTTTAATGAGCGTAAAGGTTATGGTTTCATCGAACAGGATGAGGGCCCCGATGTGTTTGTTCACCATTCTGGAATCAATGCGTCGGGATTTAAATCCCTCAACGAAGGTGACCGGGTTACCTTTGAGATAGAAGAGGGGCAAAAAGGTCCTCGGGCTGTAAATGTCACCGTGGTCTAAATGGCCAAAAAACGCAAAAAGGGCATTGCCAATCATTGTCGGCAATGCCCTTTTTATCGATCAGCCAAAATCGGCTTCATTTTATTTGGACTCGTCCTTGATAAGGGTGTCTACCGTTTCAGCCGACTTTGGCTTTGCGTCATCTTTGATTTCAGCAACAGTTACCTGCTCTGACGGGCTGCCCGCCAGAACTGCTTTGTCATCAAAAATAAGCTCCTCATACTGTTCGCCTTTCAACGTATACATGTCCTTGACGACATCCGCAATTTTATCCATATATAGACCGATTGGGAAAAAATGCTGATTTCGCAGCAGCAGGATCAGATCCTCCTTACCCGCTGAACTTGCCTTTTTAACTTCGGTGGCATGGTAGGTTTGTTCGCACAGGAGCGAATAGTTATCATCCTGAATTTCCGGATACTTGCGCTTTCCGGTATTGGAAGTTAATACAGCAAATTCCTGGATGAGCAATGTTTTTCCTTCAACATTTTTCCTAATGTGGTACTTTTGCTTCATAGCGTTCCTTTTATTATAATTGCGATGAAATTTAGAAATGATCATCGGTAAATCTGAACTCATCTATATATCCCGAACTATAGCCGACTGTCAAGGTCAAATCAGAAAAACCATGTAATTCAAATGATTTTATTATGTTACCCTGAAAGGCGACATGAATGAACCAAGGAGTTGAGAATACAAAAAAAAATAGGAGTCAGATACCGTTTGGATAAACAGCATCAAAATACAACCTCAGGATCAAACGATATCATTCAATAATTTCAAGAATGTGACGTTTGCCAGTCTTGCCTGACGCGGCACTTAAAATGGTTCGGATGGACTGGGCCGTTCTACCCTGCCGGCCGATAACTTTACCCATATCTTTCTTGGCCACTCTAAGTTCCAACACGGTGGTGTGCCTGCCCTCAACTTCGCTAACTTCCACTTCTTCCGGGAAATCAACAAGTGCCCTTGCAATGTAACTGATCAGATCTTTCATCGCTCTGTCTCCTTTGGGAGTTGTTCACTATCAAACGTGGATCAGCTCGCTTTTCGAAAATTAAAAGGCAACTCGGGCTGCCGATATTTCTGGTATGGTTTGCAGCTTTTGCGCCACCTGCATTCTTGGCAGACAACGACATGTTTCTGGGGTTGTCCCTTGTATTTCGGGCAGTGAAGGTATTTCGGGATTTTGTTAATCATATACCTTATTCTTATCAGATAGTTGACCGTAAGTTAAGTACTTTTTTTATTGCGGGGTTGTCTGAAAATTTCCGGTAATTGGGAAATAGATTCCTTAGTTTTTATGGCATTTACTTCACAAAATCATCTGATAACGATTCCTGATAGACAGATAACCCATTGATATTACTTGACGATAAAATAACATTTGATGTTGCATGATTTTTGCATAAAATGATTATGACCAAAACTTGCAAAAGGGAATAGATTTCTAATGGAACGTACTGATGCGAAAAGACAGGCAATTATTGAAAGAGGCCCATCTTCTAACCCATACGCTAAAATAATCATACCGGAGAAAAGAAAGGGGCTAAAAGACAGGCGTAAAATCAATACGTTCATTGCCGATGATAGACGCAGTGGGATCGCCGAGAGACGAAAAATGCAAAATAAAAAAGGACACCGGGTATAAACACCTGATGTCCTTTTTTAAAAGTGAGTGCCCCCGGCAAGAATCGAACTTGCGGCACATGGATTAGGAATCCATCGCTCTATCCACTGAGCTACGGGGGCATATCATACTAAAAGACGTATAAACTCAAAACCCGTGTTTGTCAATCCTGTCAACTCCCTCAAAATTGAATAGTATTGCCTGACAAAAAATGTTAGGGCCTGTTCATTATTGACATCAGAAGAGAAAACGCTATATTAATACAAGATTTTTTTAGAAGAACCCGTCTAAGACCCTAAGAGTCTACCAGGAACTTACCGTCACCAAGTATAGAAAATAATACTTCCCGCCAGCTATAAAAATTACTTGATCTGTAGGTTCGTGATTGTGAAAGGGAATTTCTATGAAACGAAGGCCTCTCCAAAATATTCTACGGTTTGTCGTCGCGACAGTGCTGCTGTCTTTGCTGGTTCTATCCTGCGATGGTGACAGCGATGATGATGAAAGGGCTCAGAAGCCACCTGTATTTCCACCCGCGGTGTTTGTAGCCGATAAGGATACGAACGGGATTGACGAACTGTATGCCGCATTCGACGACGGTACCGATATTGTCAAACTTTCCAACAAGCTGGTTGCCGGACGTGATGTGGTTGCTTTTCTGGTATCGCCCGATGGTTTTTTCGTAGC
>JAIVWA010000031.1:0-16393 GCA_049190255.1 Gammaproteobacteria bacterium
CCTCAGAAATAAAGCCATCGAATATTATAACCGCATAAAAGAAAAAATTTCCAAATCCAAAAAAAAGAAAAAGAAACAATAAGGGAATGAATATTATCGTGAAACTTATATTCCATACTGAACCTCAGGAAGGATGCCGGAATGGGTAAAAAGCCGACCTATGACGAGTTGTTAATTATCTTTTGGCATATTCATTGCTTTTATCGGATACAACATATTGAAAAATCGGGAGGTTATATTCATGGAGCAACAAGACGGATATGATTATGATTACATCGTTATCGGGTCAGGTTTTGGGGGCAGCGTCTCTGCCTTGCGCCTGTCGGAAAAGGGTTACAAGGTGGGGGTGTTGGAAAAGGGCAAGCGCTGGCAGAAGGAAGACTTCCCCAAGACCAACTGGAATACGCGAAAATATATGTGGCTGCCCCAGCTCGGGTGTTACGGCTACCAGATGCTGACCCAATTAAAGCATGTGCTTATTTTCCATGGCGGCGGCGTCGGTGGCGGCAGTTTGGTGTATGCCAACCAACTGCTGGTTCCTCCGGATGAGGTGTTTGAGCAGCCGGAATGGGGTCCGGGTGACTGGAAAACCAAGATGATGCCCCATTATGACGAAGCCAAAAGGATATTGGGTGCCAATCCCAGTCCCCAGATCGGTATCGCCGACAAGTACCTCCAGGAAGTCGGTATTGAAATGCGCGGTGAAGATACCTTTCACAAAAATGATGTCGGAATCTTTTTCGGAACTGCGGATGAGACGGTTCCTGATCCCTATTTTAATGGTAAGGGACCGGATCGAACCGGCTGCACCTTTTGCGGGTCCTGTATGGTCGGCTGCCCGGTAGGCGCAAAAAACACACTGGACAAAAATTATCTGTACCTGGCCGAAGGCCTGGGCGCTCAAATTATTCCTGAAACCGAAGTGACCGGTGTCCTGCCGCGCAACGGCGGATACGACGTGCTCACCCGCAAATCGACGGGTATCGTGCACCCCAAAAAGACACTGCGGGCCCGTGGTGTGGTATTTAGTGGCGGGGTGATGGGATCGGTCAAGCTTTTATTGAAGTGCAAGCAAGAGGGTTTGCTGCCGAACATATCGGATCAATTAGGCAATTACGTGCGCACCAATTCCGAGGCACTTCTGGGCGTGAAGTCAAAAGATAAGAGTATCGACTGGAATGACCAAATTGCCATTACCTCCGGCATCTATGCGGATGACACGACCCACATTGAAATGGTGCGCTATAACAAGGGATCCGATGTCCTGTTGAACCTTTTTACAGTGATGACCGGAGGCGGCGGAAGAATCCCCCGCCCTCTGCGATTCCTTGGAAACATTGTCAGGCATCCGATACAATTTCTCAAGCTGCTGTGGCCGCTGGGCAAAGCAGCGACAACGACTATTGTTCTGGTAATGCAGACCGATAAAAACTACCTTAAGCTGGACTACAAACCCCGTTGGTGGCGGCTCGGAGCATATAGCATGAACTCCAGTGTTCCTGCCGGCTTAGAACGGTCACCGGTCTATATACCGGTTGCAAACGAGGTGGCCGAACGCCTGTCTCATAAGATGAATGGTATTCCGTTGAGCGGTCTAACCGAAGTCGCATTCAATTCCTCTACCACAGCGCATATCCTTGGCGGATGCTGTATGGCGGAATCGCCTGACAAGGGTGTCATTGGATATAACGGAGAAATATTTGGTCACCCGAATCTTTTTGTGGCCGATGGCTCTGTGATACCGGCCAACCTGGGCGTAAACCCCAGCCTGACCATTACGGCACTGTCAGAGCACATTATGTCTCAGGTTCCCGAAAAATCATAAACAACGAACATCTAACTTCAGCATCAGAAAACATGAAAACATAAAAAACATGTTGCGGAGGTGAACTTATGTCTACCAGAGCGTATATGGGAAAAATATTGCGGATCGATTTAACCGCCGGAACAATTTCGGAAGAAAGCCTTCGAATGGACTGGGCCGAAAAGTTCATCGGGGGGCGGGTCTTGCCACCCGCTATCTTTACGATGAAGTGCCGCAGGGTGTCGATGCCCTCGGAGCCGAAAACAAGTTGATATTTATGACCGGGCCTCTGACCGGTACCGCATCGGCCAGTGCCGCCCGGTATTCGGTTGGGGCCAAATCCCCCTTGAACCGAATATGAAAAACTTATATGAGCCCATCAAACGACCGAATCGATACCCGCCCGGCGCCTGCCGACAAAAAACCCGTCAGCACCCACCGCGCTTTTGTATACGGTGCCTGTGCCCCCGGGTGGGGTGAGATCTATGCCGGATCCCGCCGGCGGGGAATTTTAACGGCATCGTTATTTTTAATCTGCACTGGATGGTTTACACTGACGCTGTTCACCGTTCTGCAGGCAATTGTGGGCCGGGTGTTTGACAACCTGAATGGCATGGACCCCATGGTGCTGTCGGATTTGCCTTTTATCTCTCTGGGGGTTTCCTTTTTTGGGATTTATTTTCTGTGGTTATGGGCCATGATTTCCGCCGTCGATGTGGCCTGGTCTCACCGTCAAAGGACAGCCGCGCAGTACCAGGCAAGTGTGATGTGGGCAGTTACCCTGTCGTGGTTTTGTCCGGGATCCGGTCAGGTTTACGCTGCTGACCGCCGCTTCGGGTATATCCTTTTTGCCGCCTACCTGATAGCAATACTGCTCAGTGTCCCGGCATACACGCAATTGTACCAGAGCCTTTCAGAGATAGCCAAAAGCGGCCAACTGTCGGCCAATAACCCTTATGCGGTCATTGATATTGTCCACGGGCTGATTGCCAGAATGAACTATAGTTTCGGTAAACTCTTGCAGAGCTGTGTTAGATATTTTGCCCTGGCTGCGACCCTGGCCGCTTTAAGACAGGGTCCTTTAGCAGCCGATACAAGATGGTCCGCACCTTCGGCAGCTTACGGCGCGGCACTACTGGGTATGGGATGGCTGTGCCCGGGATCCGGACAGATTCTGCAGCGACGGCTTAAAATCGGCTGGTACTTTCTGGCAGGCTATCTCGGCAGCAAACTGCTCATCGGTTTCTTGCTGGGCCACAACTTTATAGCGGTCCAAACAGCCGATAGCCTGGCCTGGATAACTGTTCTCATCCAGTGGCTTGCCATGTTCGAGGCCCCAATTTGGATGATGAAAGTCAAGTCCAGGGAAGCTTAAACCCCATCTAAATTCAGGAGAGATCGATATGTTTCCCATAATCCGCCAGTTCCTCAAGCCCGGAGTGATCCCGTATCCTGATATCGCGTTTCTTCACTTCAATCAGTCCGCTGTCGGCCATCCGGGACAGGATTCGCGACAATGTTTCCGGCGTCGTACCCAGCAGGCTTGCAAGCTGCACTTTTGAAATATTCAAAGAAACCAGCTCCGGTTCATTTGCCTGTTCATCGACCAGATGAATCAGGTAGGCGGCCAGACGCCCGGGAACCTCTTTCAAGGCCAGCCTCTCAACATGGACCGTAAATTCCCGCAGCCGCATGGAAAGACTGGCGAGCATACTCAATGCCAGGGACGGATTATGCGTGATCAGACCCACAAAGGTGCTTCGGGGCAAAAACAGCAGATGACTTTTGGCAATGGCCTGGGCGCCGGCCGGAAACGTGCGTCCGGCGTACACACTGACCTGTCCGAAAGATTCACCCGGCCCCACGATGCGCATGATGTGTTCTTTGCCTTCAATGGACATCTTAAAAATTTTAACCATCCCGGCGGCAACCACATAAAAGCCGTCGCCATGGTCCCCTTCTGAAAAAATAAGCTCACCTTTAGTGTAATGCCTATTCACAACGATTTTTTTTATTTCGTTGAGCTGGTTTTCGGAAAGGCCCTGGAAACTGGGAATGGCAGCAAGAATATCCTGCATTTTTTTCATCCTTCTTCCTTTTTTTCAATATTTTTTCTGAATCTTGATCTATATCAAGGAAATCAATATCCAAACAAGGTAAAAATAAATCAAAACTCAGCATGAACCCTTTTAGCATGGAGGCTATATATGACGAAAGAATGGGAAAATACAAAACACCAATTTAAGGTTGTCGATGTCAGAAAATTAACCGGCAATTTTTTACCGGGCATTCTTAAAGATTGACAACGCGCTGGCAGATATTATTGTTAATTACTGGAATTTGGTGTGGGGAAAGGAAAAACCGGCCATCGATCAAAAGACCAAATTGCTGCTATCCCTGGCAAACGGGGTCGGCGCCGGCCGGTTTCGCCAGGCGACCCGTGAATTGGTAAAAGCGTATGCTCTCGGGGTGACCGTGGCCGAGCTGGACGAACTTTTTTCCCTGTTTGTCTGGAACGGGGGGGGGGTCGGCACCTTTGCTTCCGAGATTGGCCCCTCATCACTTTTCGGTGCCTATCGGCTCATAAAAACAGGTGAAGGCCTGGGCTCAACCCGGGAAAAAGTGATGAGCGATCTGATGGAACATTTCGGAGAGCAAAATCCGGAAGTCAATGTAATGCATCAGGACAGAGGCAGTAAGCAAAGCAACTCTTGATTTAATCATCTCATAAAAATAACCTAAAAAAAGGAGAACTATCATGTTTTGTTTTCAATGTCAGGAAACAGCCAAAAACACCGGCTGCACGGTTAAAGGCGTTTGCGGAAAATCGGAAGATACCGCCAATCTCCAGGATCTGTTGGTCTATGCCTTAAGAGGAATCGCCGTTTATGGCGAAAAGTCCAAAGAACTCGGTATTTCAAATAAGGAAAACGGATTGTTTGTGGCCCAGGCCCTTTTTGCCACCATCACCAATGCCAACTTTGACAATGACCGCATCATTGAACTGATCAAAGAGGCCTTAAACCGCAAAGAAACTTTGAAAGAGAAATTCCTGGCGGCCTATAAAGAAAAAAACGGTCGGGATTTTGATGAACCCGTGCACCATTCAGCCGCCTGGTTTTCCAATGACATGGCTGAATTTGATGAAAAAGCCAAATCCGTCGGTATTCTGGCCACCGAAAATGAAGATGTGCGTTCCTTGAGAGAGCTTTTAATCATCGGTCTGAAAGGGATCGCCGCCTATGCGGACCATGCCGCCGTTCTGGGGTTTGAAAAAGATGAAATCTATGATTTTTTGATGGAAGCCCTGGCGTCCACCACCAAAGACCTGTCGGTGGATGAGATGATCGCCCTGGTGCTGAAAGCCGGTGAGGTCGCGGTAACCACCATGGCCACCCTGGATGAGGCCAATACCTCCACCTACGGTCACCCTGAAATCACCGAAGTCAACCTTGGTGTCGGTGACAAACCGGGAATTCTGATCAGCGGCCACGATCTGAAGGACATGCAAGAGTTGCTCAAACAGACCGAAGGCAGCGGCGTGGATGTGTATACCCACGGCGAAATGCTTCCGGCAAATTCCTATCCGGCCTTTAAAAAATATGACCATTTGGTGGGCAACTACGGGGGATCCTGGTGGCACCAGAACAAGGAATTCGAATCTTTTAACGGACCGATTCTGATGACCACCAATTGTATTATTCCCATGAAAAAGAACAATACCTACCAAGACCGGATCTTCACAACCGGGATGACGGGTTTCCCGGGGGTGAAACACATTGCGGATCGGCCCCAGGGTGGCTCCAAGGATTTTTCAGAAATTGTCGAACTGGCCAAAAAATGCAGCCCGCCTGAAGAAATTGAAACCGGAAAGATTGTTGCCGGCTTTGCCCACAACCAGGTGCTGGCCCTGGCCGACAAAGTGGTGGATGCTGTAAAATCAGGCGCCATCAAACGGTTTGTAGTCATGGCCGGTTGTGACGGCCGTCAAAAATCCAGAAGCTATTTTACCGAAGTGGCCGAAACGCTTCCCAAAGATGCCGTCATTCTAACGGCCGGATGTGCCAAATATCGCTACAATAAGCTGGATCTGGGTGATATCGGCGGTATCCCGCGCATCCTGGATGCCGGCCAGTGCAACGATTGTTATTCGCTGGTGGTCATCGCCCTGAAGCTAAAAGAAGTATTTGAACTGGACGACATCAACGATCTGCCGATTTCCTTTGACATCGGATGGTACGAACAAAAGGCCGTGGCGGTCCTGCTGGCCCTGCTGCACCTGGGGATTAAGGGTATCCGCCTGGGGCCAACCCTGCCGGCTTTTCTGTCACCGACCGTGGTCAAGGTACTGGTCGAAAATTTTGATATCAAACCCATCGGCGAGGTGCAGGCCGACGTAGAGGCCATGATGGCCGCAGCCTAATTTCAGCCCGGCCCATCTGACTGAAAAAATGCCGTGTTTAAAATAGATCGCCTTCAGTCCGTCTAAAAGGGACGGGCTGAAGGCATCCATTGGTAGAAGACCTTCAGATAGAACTCAGTCTGTGACACAACCGTGTATAGCGTTGCCGGGTTTTGTTGTTGTTGACCCCGATGGTCATGGCTTTGCGGCTCCCAACGATCACCACCAGTTTTTTACCACGGGTAACGGCTGTGTAAATCAGATTGCGCTGCAGCAGGATATAGTGTTGGGTGACGATGGGGATAATCACCGCCGGATATTCCGAGCCCTGGGATTTGTGCACGGATACCGCATAGGCCGGCACGATTTCATCCAGATCACTGAAGTCATAAACCACCGCCCGTCCGTCAATGCTGATCAGGACTTCCCTGCTTTCCCAGGCAATGGCAGTAATCCGCCCGATATCACCATTGAATACGTCCTTGTCGTAGTTATTTCTGATTTGCATGACTTTATCGTTGACCCGGTAGGTGCGGTCCCCGCGGGTGATGCCGCCTTCACCCGGATTGAGCACCGCCTGCAATTGATGATTGAGGTTGCCGGCTCCGACGACCCCCCTGTGCATGGGCGTTAATACCTGGATTTCGTCGACCGGGTCAAAACCAAAGCGCTGGGGAATGCGATTTTTGCTCAGCTCCAGAATAATTTCCAGCACCTTTTCAGGATCTTCCTGTTCGATAAAATAAAAATCGTTTTGGGGATCCGTTGCCTGGTTGGCACTGACTGATGGGACCCGGCCCTGATTGATTTTATGGGCATTAACGACAATTTGACTGGTCTTCGCCTGTCGGAAAATTTTATCCAGCGTCACCACCGGAACGACCGTCGAGGCGATAATATCATTGAGGACATTTCCGGCCCCCACTGAAGGCAGCTGATTGACATCTCCGACCAGAATAAAAGTAGCCATCGGCGGAACCGCTTTTAACAGGTGATACATCAGCAGGGTATCGATCATCGAAGCTTCATCGATAATCAGCACATCGCATTCGAGAGGTTTGTCTTCGTGGCGCTGAAATCCGCCTTTCTGCAAACTGTATTCCAGCAGTCGGTGAATGGTTTTGGCTTCAAAGCCCGTGGCTTCGCTCATCCGTTTGGCGGCCCGGCCGGTAGGTGCGGCCAGCAAAATTCCGGATTTAAGCCTGGCATATATTTTTAGGACGGCGTTGATAATTGTGGTTTTACCGGTACCGGGACCGCCGGTGATTACCAGGACTTTATTTTCAATGGCGCGGACCACGGCTTTCATCTGGTTTTCAGCCAGGGTGATAGACAGCCGGCGCTGCACCCAGTCAATGGCCTTGTCTGAGTCAATGTCACGGATTGACTTGCTTGCATGAATCAGTGTTGTCAACCGGCGGGCAATACCGGTTTCACATAAATGAAAGCGGATCAGATAGACCGCTTTTATATTTTGCTTGAAGGTATCTGCCGTCTCATTGATATCCTCGATGATGATTGTCTGATCCAGGGCCAGGTTGCCCAGGGCCCTTAGTACGGGCTCCCGGTTGACGCCTAGAATATCACAGCTCTTTGATACCAGCGGTTCATAAGGAAAGTAGACATGACCCTCGTCGCACAATTGGTGCAGGACGTAAAGGATACCGGCTTCAACTCTCAATCGGGAATCTTTTTCAAAACCCAGTTTTCCGGCAATCTGGTCGGCGGTCAGGAAACCAATTCCAATAATATCGCTGGCCAATCGATAGGGATTTTGTTTCACCACGGAGATGGATTGACTGCCGTAGTGCTTGAAAATCTTGGCGGCATAACCGGAGCTGACCCCATGGCCTTGCAAAAAAAGCATCACATCCCGGATTTCACTTTGGGCATCCCAGGCTTTGGCAATCATGTCGATGCGTTTTTTACCAATACCTTCCACCTCGAGCAGCCGCTGAATGTCGGTTTCGATGATATCCAAAGTTTTTTGGTGGAATCTATCCACGATGCGGCCGGCCATCACCGGGCCAAGGCCTTTAATCATACCCGAGCCCAGGTACTTGCGGATGCCGTAGACGGTCGCCGGTACCCTGGTTCGATATTCAACCACCTTAAACTGCCGGCCAAATTTGGGATGATCCGACCACTCGCCGCGCATCTCAAGGATTTCACCCGGCATGGGCGCCATCAGGGTCCCCACCACGGTCACCAGTTCGTGGCGCTCGGGCACCTTGACCTGGGCGATGGTAAAGCCGTTCTCTTCGTTGGTAAACGTAATTTTTTCGATCTGGCCGGAGAGGGTGGTTGGCATTGGTTATATCAGATAACAGAAGACAGAGGACAGAAGACAGATTGACAATTCAGAATGTTTCGCTCTGTCCTCTGTTCTCTGTCCTCCGTTTTCTGTCCTCTGTATTCTGTCCTCTGTTTTCTGTCCTCTGTCTTCTGTCATCTGTTTTCTGTCATCTGTTTTCTGTTTTCTGTCTTCTGTCTTCTGTTTTCTGTCTTCTGTCTTCTGCTTTATCCAGTCGGGTAGACGGACATCTTTATCTTCGACAGAAGCCGGTACATAACATTTAATGTCAATCACCGGTGAGCCGTCATGGGCATCAATTTCTTCAATATCGATCCTATTTTTGGTAATCGCAACTATTTTACAGCGCGTAAGGGCAATCAGATTCGGCCGCAACGGCGAGTGGGTGGCAAAGACACCGGTTAGTGGATTGCGGGGATCTTTGCGGGGGTGAACCCGTAACGTTTTACGATTTTCGGGGGTATCATTTTGATCAAACCAGTAAAAAACCATCATATGGGAAAACCCCTCAAGCCCCAGCAGCCCATCGGCATATTCATCAAAAATTTCAATTCGAGCGCCATCATCCGTTTTCCTGACAACACCGATGGAATTTATAAAAAAAGATTGCGACATTGACGTTAGCCTCTATTAGTTTTAATCCTCCTGCAGCTCTGCAAGGTCTGCATAATAATCCAACGCCTCCGGATTGCCCAGGGCATCCCTGTTGAGCACCGGCTGGCCCTCAATGATTTTCTTCACAGCCAGCTCAACCTTTTTCATATTGAGGGTGTACGGCACCTCCGGTGTCGATAAAATCTTGGCCGGGACGTGTCGGGGCGAAGCGTTGGTACGAATGGTCTGTTTGATTTTATTCTTCAAATCATCCGTCAATTCATAGCCTGGCGCCAGTTTGACAAACAGTATGACCCGGATGTCGTTTTTCCAGTTTTGCCCGATCACCACACTGTCTTCAACCTCTTCCATCTGCTCCAGCTGGCGGTATATTTCGGCCGTTCCAATACGAACGCCGCCCGGATTCAAGGTGGCATCGGAGCGACCGAGCATCACCACGCCGCCGTGGTCGGTCACCGTCACAAAATCACCATGCCGCCATATGTTCGCAAAGACATCAAAATAAGCGCTGTGGTACTTGCTGCCGTCCGGGTCGTCCCAGAAATAAATCGGCATGGATGGAAACGGTTTGCAGCAAACCAGTTCCCCCTCCCGGTTGATCATCTCATGGCCACTTTCATCAAAAGCCCTGACATCCATAGCCAATCCCCGGCATTGGAGCTCACCGGCATATACCGGACCCATCGGATTCCCAAGCGCAAAACAACCGTTGAGGTCCGTGCCGCCCGCAATGGAGGCCAGCTGCAAATCCGATTTTACCTCGTTGTAGATAAATTCGAAACCTTCAACGGAAAGCGGCGATCCTGTGGAAAGCACCGCCCGCAACTTTGACAGATCATAATTCTCGCCGGGTTTGACGCCGGAATTTTGCAGCGCAGCGATATAACCGGCACTGGTGCCGAAAACAGTGACTTTTTCTTCCTGGGCCATCTCCCACAGGGCACCGGGATGGGGATGAAAAGGATTGCCGTCAAAAAGCACCAGGGTCGCACCCACGGCCAGAGAACTCGTCAGCCAGTTCCACATCATCCAGCCACAGGTGGTAAAATAAAAAATGGTATCCTCCCGTTTGAGGTCGGTGTGGAGCATCAGCTCCTTTAGATGGTGAATCAGAATACCGCCGGTGCTTTGCACCATGCATTTGGGCAACCCCGTGGTGCCGGACGAATACATGATGTAAAGGGGATGATCAAAAGGCAGTTGCTCAAATTTGATATCGAGATTGGATTCTGATGACTTAAAATCATTGTAATGGACGGCATTGGGGATACCGTTGATATCAGCATTTTGCTCGGTATAGGGAACCACTACCACTTTTTCGATGGACGGAAGTTCCTTTAGGATATTGGCGATCCGCTCTAAAGAATCTACATTTTTACCTTTAAACGAATATCCGTCGGCCGTGAATAAAACCTTGGGTTTGATCTGTCCGAATCGATCCAGCACACCTTTAATACCAAAATCAGGGGAACAGGATGACCAGGTCGCCCCGATACTGGTGGCCGCCAGCATGGCGATAATGGCGGCCGGCATATTCGGCATAAAGCCCACCACCCGATCGTCGGTTTGAACACCTGCCTCCCTTAAAGACTTGGCCAGACGGGCGACTTCATCGTACAGTTCGGCATAGGTTATCTTAATTGATTCCTGGGCTTCGCCTTTGAAGATCAGCGCTGACCGGTTATCCCGGTAGCGCAGAAGATTTTCCGCAAAATTGAGTCTGGCACCCGAAAACCAGCGGGCCCCCGGCATTTTGGAAACATCGTCAATGACCTGATCATAGGGTTTTGCAGCAATAATATCCGCAAATTCCCACAAGGTCGCCCAGAAATCCGGAATTTTCTCAATCGACCAGTCATAGAGGGAAGCATAATCATTGAATGCCTGGTTATATTTGTCATTCACAACCTGCATGAAGCGATACATGTTGGAGGTTTTAATTTGTTCTTCTGAAGGTTCCCATAACAGTTTCGACATAATCAATCCCCCTTATAATCTTAAGAATTATTTTTGTGCATTTTGTGTCAAGATCTTTTAATGTAAAGATCAAGTTATCCAAGGAATGCCTAAATTGCCTAAAGTGCCTAAAGTGCCTAAAATTATGGTGTCGCTTCGCTCCGTCTTTTGTATAAGTCGTTGACGCTGGCAGTATGGGAGGCCAGAAATCAGAACAATGAAATGACAACTTAGCGTGAGTTTCTATTTTCATAAAATAGATAGAATACATTTACTTTAGGCATTTTAGGCAATTTAGGCATTTCTTTTCTCAGGCATTTTAGGCATTTTAGTGCACTTTAGTTGTTCCGGTTTATCCAGGTTAAGATTTGTAGTGATAAATTCAAATAGTAATTACTCGGTTTTTACCTTCATGTGCACCCAATAGTCAAGAATTGGTCGATAAAAAAATTTTGGGAACTATGGCCAACATAAATGTAATATTAAGGTTGCCAAAATTTCTTGAAAGTTCCGGCCCTGGAGTACTGGAGCAATGGAGTATTGGAGCGTTGATAAAAAGGACATCATTCCTTTAGCCATTACTCCAACACTCCAATACTCCAAAATTATTCGAAATTAGATGCTCCCATGACGGATTACCTTCTTTTGGGTTCTATATCCGAATTTTAATGCTTGCAGGGTCTTATGATTTTGGTTATCAATAAATCCGACAAAACTGACCCTTGAGGAGATACATTATGAAAGTTGTTGACTTGCGATCCGACACCATGACCCGACCGACCCCGACCATGTCCCGGGCGATGGCTGAAGCGGAGGTCGGAGATGATGTGTTCGGGGAAGACCCCACCGTCAATGCATTGGAAAAAATGGCTGCCGAACGGATGGGAAAAGAGGCGGCGCTATTTGTGACCAGCGGGACCATGGGCAACCTGGTCAGCCTGCTGGCCCATTGCGGCCGGGGGGAGGAAATCATTTTGGGAAGCTTTTCACACACCTTCTATTTTGAGCAGGGCGGATCCGCCGCGGTGGGGGGCATCCATCCCCGCACGGTGCCCAACCAGCCCGATGGAAAACTGACTTTGTCTGATATCGAAGGTGCCATTCGAGCGGACAATGTTCATTTTCCCCGAACCCGGCTGATTGTGCTTGAAAATACACACAACCTGTGCGGGGGATATCCTCTGGATACGGATTATATGAAGGCGGTCGGAGATGTTGCCCGGCGTCACGGCTTAAAAATCCATGTGGACGGCGCACGCTTTTTCAACGCCGCCGTCGCCCTGGATGTGCCGGCCGCTCAATTGGCTGCCGAAGCCGATTCGGTGTCTTTTTGTTTGAGTAAGGGACTGGCAGCGCCGGTCGGTTCGGTGGTGTGCGGCAGCCATGATTTTATTTCTGAAGCCAGGCGTGCCAGAAAAATACTGGGTGGTGGTATGCGCCAGGCCGGTGTGCTGGCAGCCGCGGGAATTGTGGCCCTCAATGAGATGGTCGATCGCCTGGCGGATGATCATGCCAACGCCCGCAAACTGGCTGAAGGGCTGGCGGAGATGCCCGGTGTGTCGATCGATCCGACCCAGGTTCATACCAATATCGTCTATTTCGAAGTCAAACGGGAGGATATGACGGTGGAAGAACTGGTAAAGCGCCTGGATGACGATGGTGCCCGCATGCTGCCGGTGGGGCCCGGACGCATCCGAGCCGTCACCCACTACCATATCACATCCGATGATATAGATTATGTGCTGGGGGTGGCGGCGAAGGTGCTCAACTGAATTCGGAAGTTGGAATGCGGAATGCGGAAAATAAGAAACTGCGCAGGGCACAAGGCAAAACAGGTTTCAGGTGTCAGGATGAATTTCAGAGGATCTGATACAGATGGGCAAGTAGGGTCGCCTCTGTGCCGACCATATTCTGGTGCGCGCGATGAACCGAATCCGGCGGGCATCCCGCTTATAGCGGGACCCTACTCAAATACGCAGACGTGCATCCTGAAACCTGACACCTGAAACCTGAAACCTAATTTAGGCCTGCCACCTGAAACCTTCTATATCCTGCCACCTGAAACCTTCTATCCGATTCATGATTTGGTTCGCTAGTGCTTAAAGCTTCTCTGCCCCGTATAAACCATCGTCACATCAGCCTCGTTGCAGGCTTCAATGGATTGATAGTCATTACCGGAGCCGCCCGGTTGAATCACCGCCGTAATTCCCTCCCGGATACCGACATCCACGCCATCGCGAAATGGGAAAAAGGCATCGCTGACCATGGCGGCCCCGATCAACCCGCCCTTTTCCCGGGCCACGCGCCCATCGAATTCCGCTTTTTTATCGGCGTCGGTCAATTCATTATACGGAAGGCCCAGGCTCTCAAAACAATACCGATCGGCCAGCTTGCGGTAGGCCTTGTCCCTTGCGATTTCGGCGACCCCGACCCTGTCCTGTTCCCCGGTTCCGATACCCACGGTGACCAGGTCTTTGACATAAATGACCGAGTTGGACGTAATCCCGGATTCCACCAGCCAGCCAAACAGCATATCCTCATATTCCCGGTCGGTGGGCGCCCGGTTAATTTTATAAAGCTGGCCTTTATACTCCGTCTCGGCAAGTTTGAGGTCCGCCCGGTTGCGACTGGCGGGCACAAAAGACCATTGGGTGACAATGCCACCGTCGATCAAACTTTTAAATTCGACACATCGTTGACCCACAAAAGATTGCAACCGTTCAATGTTACTGATTTTGACCACCCTGAGATTTTTTTTGGCGGCAAAGACATCCATAACACCGGATTCGAAGTCAGGCGCCACCACGACTTCGGCATACTGCTGAACAATCGCCTCAGCCGTCGCCCTGTCCACCGCCCGGTTCAGCGCAATACAACCGCCGAAGGCAGCAACCCGGTCAGCCATGTTGGCTTTCAGGTAAGCATCCACCAGCGAATCCGCCAGTGCCACCCCGCAGGGATTATTATGTTTTACAATAACTGCACCCGGTTTATCTACAAAATAACGCAAAATATTAAGGGAATTGTCGGCATCGGTCAGGTTGGTTTTGCCGGGATGTTTACCGGATTGCAATAGCTCGATATCGGAAGCCAGATACTGCCCCGGCTGAATGGTTTGGGTATCCCCCAATACCAGATTGCCGTTGACCATCCGGTAAAGTGCAGCTTCCTGCCCAGGATTTTCACCGTATCGCAGCCCTTTCTGGACGTCGTCGATGGTCCAGGTAACTTTCTCATAAAAAAGGGTCTGACGGTTGTTTTCGTCAACGAAACTGATCTCCATTTTCGGCGGAAAATGATCGTCCATGATTGTGCGGTACATTTTCTTAAGATCTTCGGCCATGTCAGGTCTCCTTTTGCTGAGGTTCAAGGGTTCGGTTCAGAGGTTCTGGGTTCAAGCTTGCTATATTGCAGTAAGCCTTGAGTTAAAATTAAAAAGGCTATACTCATTTTAATTCCAGCTATAGATAAGTTGGTTGATAGTCTGAAACTAAAAGAGGAGTATAGCCATGAAATCGAACAAAACAAAAAAAGTTAAATTTATCAACAAAAAAACGATGATTGCCAGCATAGATATCGGTAAAAATCTTCACTACGGATACTTTAGAGCTGCTGATGGCCATGAGCTCAAGGCCTTTTCTTTTTACAATACCAAGAAAAGTTTTCATCAGTTTTGGCACAAGATTTGTCAGTTTAAACAACAACATCAATTGCAAGAGATTATAATTGGCTTTGAATCCACCGGGCCTTACGCTGAGCCGCTGTATCATTATTTTAAAAATAAACCGGTAAGGCTGGTTCAAATCAATCCTATGCATAGCAAACGCGTTAGGGAGCTGGCAGGCAATTCGCCGAATAAAACCGATCGCAAGGATCCGCGGGTAATTGCTGATATTATCAGTTTGGGCCATGCCTTGACGCTGGTGGTGCCCGAAGGTGCGGCGGCTCATTTGCGCCGTCTGACCCAGGGCCGGGAAAGAGCCCTGAAAGCACGCACAGCGATGCTCAATCAGCTTCAGCATCTGATTTTTGTAATTTTTCCTGAGTTTTTGAGCGTTATGAAGAATATATCCACCAAAACCGCAGCCTATTTGCTCAAAGATCATGCATGCCCTGAGCGCATTGTTGAACTGGGCCTTGATGATTTGACCCGGGTGATGAAAAAAATCAGCCGGGGCCGGTTGGGTCGCCAGCGTGCTGAGCAGCTGTTTGAAGCCGCAAAAAACTCGGTTGGTATTGGTGAGGGTAAAGCAAGTATCCTTTTGGAAATCACGCATCTGAATGCCATGATTGCAAATGAGGATCGTTTTATCGCCAGTCTGGAAAAACAGATGCGCTGCTATCTGGAGCAAATCCCTTACAGCGGAAGTCTTCTTTCCATCAAGGGCCTTGGAGTGGTGACCGTGGCCGGCTTGATCGGTGAGGTTGGTGATTTTAAAAAGTTTGATACCCACGCTGAGATTATGAAGCTGGCCGGCTTTGATCTTTTTGAGGTCAGTTCCGGTCAACACCAGGGACAACGTCATATCTCCAAGCGCGGCCGTGCGTTGATGAGAAAGCTGCTGTTTTTTGCCTCCATCAATACCGTCAGATCCCAGGGGATTATGCACGCACGTTATCACCAAATGCTGGACAGGGGCATGCTCAAAATGAAAGCATTGATTGCGATATCGCGAACGCTTTTGAGGCTTATTTTTGCCCTGGCGCGCGATAATACGATGTATATAGAAAATTATGATCCAACACATAAATATAAGTTAGCGGCTTAAGTGAAGGCGGGCAGATTTTCACCTGAACCATCAAGGCGATTGAATCGACCTTCAGCTCAAGCATATAAAACTGCCCGTCGTCACCTAATCCCAATAAAGCAAGATTAGAGCTCGGTTGAGACTCTCAAATACCAGGATGGGTTAAGGTGACATTCACAAGCAATTAGAAGATTTAAAAAATATTAAAAAAAAAGCTTGACTACAATAAACCAGGTTCAGGGTTCAGAGGTTGAAAAGTTCTCGCCGTTAAGCGTTCAAAAACGGTAACCCTGAACGGTAAACCCTGAACCTTTGAACTTTGAACCCCTGAACGGCTACAAATATATCAAATTAGTTGCTTAAAGAAAAGAATTATGAAAAATTTGACTAATAATATAGCGGTTGTCATGTTTATAATAATTTCAAACCGTTACACGCCACCATTTTGTTTGTTAGCAAATCCGGTAAACGGAACATATTTATGACAACCGCTATAGGGGGTGGAAAAGCAAAATTTTACGGGAATATTTGATGCGATGCATTAGATGTGATAT
>JAIVWA010000032.1:0-9030 GCA_049190255.1 Gammaproteobacteria bacterium
AAATGGGTCGACGATATCAAAGTCATTTTTTCGGACCTTTTGAAAACCTTTTGTGTGAAGATGCGGACGTCATAAAAGCCGCTTCAAATCTGCTGGACTATGAGACGCCGATTGCCTGCAAATTTCTGTCCGATCGCGACGGTATCAGCGACAAGCTCGAAAAGCTGGGGGTGAATGTCGATTATGTTGGAACCATTATTTCAGGCTTCATAGAGGAAGGCTACGCACCCATGGTGTTTTAATCGCAGCCTGAAAGATTGTCATGGAAAGGTACGGATGTCTTCAAAAACTCTTACGGCGGGCATCATACTGGCTGCCGGTGCATCGGTCAGATTCGGACAGCTCAAGCAGCTGATAAGACTAAGGGGCAAGTATTTAGTTGAATGGGTGCTGGATGCCGCTTTGAAATCCCGCCTTGATACTGTGGTGCTGGTTTTAGGCCATGAGTATCAATCGATACTAAAGGCATTGGGTGCGAAAGCACGCCATCCCCAATTGGAGGTCGTGATCAATCACAGATACCGTGAGGGTCAAAGCAGTTCGCTGAAGGCCGGCCTGAAGAGCGTCCGCAAGGCATTTTCATCGGTTATGTATTTGCTGGGCGACCAGCCGATGATTAATTCAAACACCATCAATTACCTGCTGGGTCAAGTCCGGAAATCCGAAAAAGATATATGTGCCCCGGTTTTTGAAGGGCAACAAGGCAACCCGACTGTTTTCAAACGCCCAATTTATGAAGACATAATGATGATCGACGGAGACATCGGCGCCCGGAACATTATCCGTAAAAATTCCGACCGCGTTCTGTACGTGGAGATCAAAGATCCGTTGTGTTTTTTAGATATCGATTCCCGGGATGATCTGGAAAACCTGCTGACCCTTCTGCCATGAGCACACTATCTATGTTATGGCCCGCAAATACATTAAAAAGGCCAACAGGATATCTAAAAACAATGGAATGTGACACTAGAAGTGTGAGCAAAAAAAGGGCACCCCGCTAAAATTCCACGGGATGCCCTTTTTTAACGAATAATTTCTGTTAGATTACTTGTACGTTGGTTGCTGCAGGGCCTTTTTGGCCTTGCTCAATGTCAAACGTAACGCGATCGCCTTCATTAAGAGACCTGAATCCGCTTGAATTGATTGCCGAATGATGAACAAACACATCCGCACCATCTTCTTGCTCGATGAATCCAAAACCCTTGCTGTCGTTAAACCATTTAACTACACCTTCTGCCATGGCGACATCCTCCTTTCAAAAAATTTTCCTCGTTCCATACTTAAAGGTTGCCACAATGACAGATAGATCTTCCCTTTAGAACGAAACCGGCCTGTCAATTTCAACAGGCTTTACAGATTAGCCTCTACAATAACACTTATCTCAAAAAAATCAAGTTCTTATTCAACTATTTTTTATAATGGCAAATATTCTCAATTCTGGTTATCTATAAAGACCAAGTTGGGTTATATTTTCTGGATACTCGCATTCTCTATTTTGGCACAGAATATTAGTCAAAAAATTGCATCAAACCTTGAAGACGCAATAATTATCTCCCCGGGCAAGGCACTCAACTTCGCTGGCAACGCAATTTCCGTCAAAAAGAATGGTGGCTAAGCCACTGATAACACCCCTGATTAAGTGACAGACCCCCTCGGACGATTCACCGTAGGCTTCGGCAAAAGGTGAATTTTCAACAGTCACCTGCAGAAGTCGCCTTTCAGGGTCGAATTCGTCGACTGTGAAATGGCCCCAGCCTATTTCGGTTCCCATCTTCATCATAAATTCTATAATCTTGCGGTTGTCGAAGTCATGAATTTCTTTGTAGGTTTTCGCAGATAAATATCCGCCCCTGAAGCCGCCCTGGTAGATTGCATCCCCCGCGGTCTGAGGACTGCTTTCTTCAACCGATTTTTGAAAGCCGACAATGGTTTCGGGCCGGATCAACATATACCTGACACCCTTATAGGCCAGAGCACCGGATGATTGATGATACACCAGCTCATCCAAAATAGAATTCGGTTTCATTTTCATATCCTTCCCCCGCCCCCCCGCAGCCGGCCGGTCTCTGCCAAATCCAATTCATAGGTTACGGGGTTCACCACAACCCCATAATCCCTCTTGGCCCTGTCAACGGAAAGAATCCCGTTGCGCACCTCTCGGGCTATCAACTCCTCTGGCCTCAAGCAGGGGTCGCCATAGCCCCCTCCCCCTCCGGCCACCTGGCGCAAAACAGTTCCGGTGGGCAGATCGGGTATGATTTCTTTGGATTGGGGCCGGTGGATGCTTCCATTTGGAAATTGAAATTCCAACTCGTTAATAGAACCTTTTTTACCACCAAAAAGACCGAAGGCCCGGGCCTGCTCATCGATGCCATCACCGAAAACAACCCCTTTTGAGTTATCACCGTCTAATCTGATGACCGTTTCGACACCCAAACCTCCGCGCCACTGTCCGGCTCCGGCAGAATCCGATGCATACTCGTGCTTCAGGATGACGTTGGGGGTTTGAAGCTCAAACATTTCCGGATCCTGAGCCAGAATACCACCGGCGCAATTGATCAGGCCGATGTGATCATAGCCGTCATATCCGCGGGTCGCCCCGGATCCGCCTTTTAGGGCGTTAAATAGAATATCTACGTAAGGCCTGTCGACCCTGGGGTCGTGACCCGAGATTGCCAACGCCAGCATTCTGTTCCAACCGGCCGTCACCCGCTCCGGAAGCGCTTGGGACATAGCCTCTAAAATAGCATCCGCATTGGGGCCGGTAATACTGTTGCCGAAAGTAGTCGCTGCCGGAAAGCGTGCATTTAAAAAAGTTCCTTCGGGGATGTGGATGTGCAACGGTCTTGTAAGACCGTCATTGTGCGGGATATTGGGATCGATCAACATCAGAAAAGTCAATATAATTGCCGAAACACTGGCACTCAAAGGCGCATTGGCAAATCCTTGCGTTTGGCCGTCTGTACCGGTGTAATCAAAATGGATTTCATCATCTTTGACGGTAATAGCAACCTTGATCTTAAACTTCGACCCCTTCTGGAATCCGTCGTAATACATCCAGCTTTGGCCCTCGTAGCAACCATTCGGAATGCGGTCGATTTCCGATCGAACCATTTGCTCAGTAGAATCGAGGAGGAGTTCGATATGCTCGCCAAGGCTTTCAACCCCATAACGCTCGAGCAGAGATAAAATGAGTCGTTCTCCTACTGTACAGGCGCCAATCTGGGCTTTGATATCCTCTTCCACAATGGGATAGCGTATATTGGCAAAAATTAAATCCCAAACATCCCGTCTTATTTTGCCCTTTTCGAACACTTTAACAGGAGTTATGCGAAGCGCCTCCTGCCAAACCTCACGGGCATCCGGATTATACCCACCGGCAACCGCGCCGCCGATATCCGCCTGATGACCCTTCACGGCCGCCCAGGCAAAAATCTCTCCATTGTGAAAAACGGGTTTGAAAGTGGCCACATCGGCATTCTGGTTTCCACCGCTAAAAACATCGTTATGTAAGATCACATCCCCTTGATGAATATCATCTCCGAAGTATTCAATGATCTTCCGGCATACCGGTTGAAGCGCAAAAGCCAGCACCGGAATGTACTCAGTCTGCTCCAGCATCCTGCCTTTGGCATCGTAAATGCCGGTCACAAAGTCCCGGGCCTCGTTGAGGATGGGGGACCGTGTTGTCCTCAGCAGGGTATAGCCCATCTCCTGGGTGACCGCCTTAAAGCGGCATTGGAGAATCGAGGTAAGTACTCGGTCCTTGCCGGGTTTGGTTTCCATTTTTCAATCCCGTTTTTTACTATTTTAGACACGGATTAATTCGATTTCGGAATGCGGATTGCGGAATGCGGATTTGATAAATGGTATGCTATCTTTTTTAAAAAAGACAAAGCGAAGCGCTTTCCACATTCGACGTTCGATGTTAAACGTTCGATGTTCGATGTTCAGTTAACATACAATTGACATAAAAACGAATAACCAGCGGCGCTCATTTTATAAGCTTAGCTTGAGATCTTAAACCGTTAGATATATGAGCAAAAAACCTATCTTCGTCGGCGCCGACGTGGGGTCATCGAGAACCAAAGTTGCCGTGATGGATTCCGGCAAACAACTGTTGGGCTATGCTATAAAAAAATCAGGCATTGATTTTACAGCCACGGTTCAGGAATGCCTGGAACGTTCTTTGAAAATGGCAGGGGTGCCACCGGCAGACGTAGTCAACGCCGTATCAACCGGGTACGGCCGCAAGAATGTACCCTTTGCCACCGGCACCAAAACCGAAATCGGTTGCCATGGCAGCGGCTGTTACCTGTATTTTCCGAAAACCATTACCATCATTGACATCGGAGGACAGGACAACAAAGTTATAAAGCTCGACGAAAAAGGCCGTCGCACCAGCTTCAAAATGAACCGCAAGTGTGCTGCCGGGACCGGCGCATTTCTCGAAGAGATGTCTGCCCGGCTGGATGTACCCCTTGAAGAGATGGACGGGTTGGCCGCCCGGTCCAAAAACATGGTAAAGCTGGGAAGTTTCTGTACCGTCTTTTCAGCCACCGAGGTCCTGGAGAATATTCGAAACGGCAAAAAGATCGAAGACATCGTCAAGGGTGTTTTTTTCTCGGTCATCAGAAGAGTCGTGGAAATGGATTCCATGACCGAAAATGTGGTCATGACCGGCGGTGTCGTGGCCCACAACCCCTTTCTGATTAAAATGGCCGAAGAGATGACCGGCCATAAAATACTGGTCCCCGAACACCCGCAGCTGACCGGTGCCATCGGGGCCGCACTGTATGCGATGAATTCAGGCAAGTGACACCGGCCACTGGTTACTGCTCACTTTTCTCTGGGTTTTTTGGCAGCATAGCGCATGGGGCATAGGGCTTTTAGAATTCGGAATGGGGAATGCGGAACGTGAGGGCAGTGAGCATACTGACGCTAACACGTAAGATTTTTGCAGAAGAAAAATGCAGTATGAGAAATGCCTGAACCTAAAGTTAATATAAGGGCACCAAAAGATTTATTATACGTAACCAGCAGTTAAATCCGAAGCACGAAAATCGAAATACGAAATGGTTCGACAAGCTCACCACCCTGAGCCAAGTCGAAGGGCAAATCATAAATTCAAAATTCCAATTTTCAAAAAAAGTTTCGAATTTTGGTCATTAAATATTTCGAATTTGTTTCGAGTTTCGAATTTTATAGTTCAAATTATAGATATCAAGTTCGAATTATCTTAATCTTAGCAAGATAAAATTTAAAAACTGAATTGTGGAGGATACATCATGCCAGAAGAAAAAAAAGTTGTTCGAAAAAAAATAGCCGCTGCTGCGGATGTCGGAAAATTCATGGCGGATTATTACCTGGAGATTGACAAAGCTTCCAAAGCCGGCAACCCCAAAATCGCCTGGTGCACCAGCGTGGGGCCGGCTGAAATCCTGCGGGCCATGGGGTTTCTGGTCTACTTTCCCGAGACCCACTCCGCCATGCTGGGCGCCACCCGCATGGCCACCGATTTGATCCCGGAAGCCAACGCCCTGGGATATTCACCGGAAATCTGTTCATACCTGACCGCTGACATCGGGGCCTTCGTCAAAAACATCACCCCGCTGACCAAAATTTACAATATCGACAGCATCCCCAAGCCGGATGTCCTGGTCTACAACACCAATCAGTGCCGCGACGTTCAGGACTGGTTTAACTGGTACGGGGAGAAATTCAACGTTCCGTCCATCGGTGTTTACACCCACCGCAATATCGGCGAAGTCACCGAGGCACACATCACCTCGATCGCCAAGCAGATGGAAGCGCTGGTGGAGCCCCTGGAGAAAGTCTCCGGCACCAAGTTTGAGCTTGATGCGCTCAAAGAAGCCGTCCGGCTGTCGCGCGATTGCTCGGACATCTGGAAGCAAATACTGGATGCGGCAGCCGCGGTCCCCTCCCCGCTGACATTTTTCGACGGAACCACCCTGATGGGACCGGCCGTGGTAGGCCGGGGAACCCAGAAAACCTTGGACGTATATGAAATTCTGCTGGCCGAACTAAAAGAGCGCGTCAAAAACGCAGAAGGTGCGGTGGACAAAGAACGCCACCGAATCTACTGGGATGGCATGCCGGTCTGGGGACGGCTCAGTGCCCACTCCAAATTGTTTGCCGGTTTGAACGCTAATGTTATCGCATCCACCTACTGCAACAGCTGGATATTTTCGGCCCTGGATCCGGAAGATCCTTTCAACAGCATGGCCCGTGCCTACACGGAATTGTTCATTGTGCGCTCCGATGATGAAAAAGAAAAATACATCCGGGAAATGCTGGAATTTTTCAAGATCGACGGCATCATTTACCACGATGCTAAAACCTGTCCCAATAACACCAACTGCCGTTACGGCATGGCCCAGCGTCTGTCAAAGGATACCGAGATTCCGCATCTGATCATCAACGGGGATCTGAACGATCTGAGAATGCTTTCCGATGAGCAGACCAAAACAAACGTCGAAGCCTTTATCGAACAGCTGGATGAAGCCTAACCAGGTGTCCCTCCTTCGCCTTTCAGGCTACGGCGGGCAGGCAGGTTTCAGGTGTCGGGTGTCAGGGGCTGAAGGTGCTGGACGATTATTGGCAATAGCTCGCGGAAGATCTCGTTGAATAGTTTACTGGTTGAATGGTTGATTAGGTAAATTATAGTCATAATTTCAGAATGTTACCATTGTTTAAACATGAAGTGTCCAATTATTTTGCAAATATGGGATCAATCCATATTTACAACCACTTAACCAATCAACTAATCAACCAATCAACTATATCTGAATTTAGGCATTTTAGGCATTTATTATGAGAACTTAAACAGTTACTCATTAATTAAATGTTATCGTGCCATAAGAATAAGGAGAATATAATGTTAGAATCTTTATTTCGACCAAAGTCAGCGGCCGTCATCGGAGCGTCCTCCAAAGAACTGTCCATCGGCAACCGGGTCATTAAAAATCTGATCGACTTTGGATTCAAGGGAGAAATTTACCCCATCAACCCAAAGGCCGATGAAATCCGGGGGCTCAAAGCCTACAAATCCATTATGGATTGTCCCGACAACATCGATGTCGTCCACATGGTCATTCCGGCCAAATTCGTGCCCCAGGCCATGGAAGACTGCGGGAAAAAAGGAGTTAAAAATGTTATTATCAACTCCGGCGGTTTTTCCGAAATCGGTCCCGAAGGCGAAGCCATTGAAAAGGATTTTCTGGCAACGGCCAAACAATACGGCATGCGGGTAATGGGTCCTAACTGCCAGGGCGTGATTAACACCGATCCTGACGTCAGGGCTTACTGCAATTTTACATTCACGATGCCGGATCCGGGTTACATCTCCATGGTCGCTCTCAGCGGAGGTGTCGCCGAAGTAATCCACCAGGCATTCTCCCAGATGGGGGTGGGCACCCGCATTTACGCTTCTAACGGCAACGCCTGCGATGTGACCATTCCGGATATCTTGCGTTATCTGGGCGATGACGAGGGTACACGGGTTATCGTCACCTATGTCGAAGGACTGAGAGATGCCACCACTTTCATGGAAGTTGCCAGGGAAGTGGCCGCCCAAAAGCCGATTCTGGCCATGAAGGCCGGTCGCACCATGGAGGGCGCCAAAGCCGCGGCATCTCACACCGGTGGTCTGGCCAAAGAGGACATTGCCACCGATTTAATCTTCAAAAAAGCCGGCATTCTGTCTTTCAGGGACGAAGGCGAGCTGATTCAGGCAGCGGTTGCCTTTGCCTCCCAGCCGATACCCAAGGGCAACCGGGTGGGAATCATCACCAACACCGGCGGTCCGGCGGTAATTGCCACCGATGTGATGGTGGGTGCCGGTCTGACACTGCCGCCGCTTTCGGATAAGACCCAAACCGTGCTCACCGAAGCCCTGTTTCCGGAAGCATCGGTCAACAACCCGGTGGATGTCCTGGCCACCGGTCCCGCCGCCCATTATCGGGCCTGCCTGGATGCCATGATGGCAGACGACAATTTCGACTGCGTCTATGTCAACTTTGTCACCCCGTTTTTTGTCGACAATGAAAGTATTGCCAGAGAAATCGTCGAAGTCAGTAACCAGCAGAAAAAACCGATCGTCTGCAATTTAATGACGGACAAGCGCCAGTGGACGGAAGTCGTAAAGATACTGCAGGACGGCGGCGTGCCGTGCTTTGCCCTGCCCGGTGAGGCCGCCCGGGCGATGACGGCATTGGTCAAATACAACGACATCCGCAACCGTAAAATCGGCGATGTTGAGACATTCAGCGATGTTGATCAAGCGCAAGGCGCAAAGATCATGGCAGCGGCCAAAGCAGCCGGAAAATCAAGCCTGTCGGCGAATGAAGTCTACAGCATTTTGTCGGCTTATAATATTCCGGTAGCGGACTGGCGCCTGGCGGCCAATGCCGAAGATGCCGTAAAAGCAGCCGATGAAATCGGTTATCCGGTGGTCATCAAAGCCGACGCCGAATCCATTTTACACAAAAGTGACATGGGTGGGGTGGCCGTCGACCTGGCGGATGGCGCCGCCGTAAAGGCGGCGGTTGAAAAAATGCAAAAGAAATTTTCGGCCGACGATCTGCGTTTCTTTGTCCAGAAATATCTGCCCGGCGGGCTGGAGTTGATCATGGGCGCCAAGGCCGAAGAAGGCCTCGGCCATGCCGTGATGTTCGGCCTGGGCGGAATTTATGTTGAAATCATGAAAGATGTTGTTTTCAACCTGACGCCGGTGGCCTCGGGAGAAGCCCGGGAAATGCTCTCATCCATCAAAGGCTCAGCGTTGCTGGAAGGGGTGCGGGGTCAAAAAGGGGTTGATCAGGCAAAATTAATTGAGATCATCCAGCGCCTATCGCAGCTGCTCACCGATCTGCCGGCGATCCAGGAAATGGATCTCAATCCGCTGATGGCTTTTGAGGATCGGGTGTTTGTTGTGGATGCCCGGATAAGCATTTAAAAATGAATAATGAATAATGACAATTGACGAATGGTGGTAGTCGCTTCGCTCCG
>JAIVWA010000032.1:9040-15146 GCA_049190255.1 Gammaproteobacteria bacterium
AGAATAGAAATCCGAAGCACGAAAACCGAAATTCGAAACAAATTCTAAATACGAATGTCTTAATGTTCCAAACAACGAAAGCAGTTGCTGATGAATTTGGGGTTCAGACTGCCAAGTTAAGCTGATATAAGAAAATTGCTTTTTTGTTTAAGGATTTTGGTCATTTGGAATTCGGATTTGTTTCGGCCAATTTTATTAAGATCAGGCGAGATTCGGATTTCGAATTTAATTACCTTTGTTTTACAAAAAAAAGTTTATTAAGTTACAATATCTTTTAATCCTGATAAATAGTGGAGGAAATCCATGGCCGGATGGTTGAATCTGGGGCAGAATCTAAAAATCAACGCCAAAAAATTTCCCGATACGGTGATGCTCAAGGACAGTCAGCGAAGTTTCACTTACCCGGAGGTGAACAGACGGGTTAATAAACTGGCTCACAGCCTGCTTTCACTGGGATTAACCAAAGGTGATAAGGTGGCCGTGCTGCTGGAAAACAGCATTGAAATCGTGGAAGTTTTTCTGGCCACGGCCAAAACCGGCATCATCATCGTACCGATCAATTTTCGCCTGGTCAGTGCCGAAGTCGAATATATTGTCGCTAACTCAGATGCCAAAGCAATGATCGTACACGATGAATTCACTTCAACCGTCGACCCGATCAAAGCCAAACTAAATGATATTGGCCCGGACAATTATATTGCCGTCGGCCAGGCGGTGGATGGCTACCGCTCTTACGATGCCTTTATCGAAAACGCTGCCGACAACGAACCCGAGATTGATGTGGCACCCGAAGACACCTGGATTTTAATCTACACCTCCGGCACCACCGGCAAACCCAAGGGAGTGATACGCTCCCATGAGTCACACATCGCCTTTTTTCTCATCAATGCGGTCGATTTCGGCTTCAGCGAGCACGACTACTGTATGAATGTCATGCCCCTTTGCCACATAAACTCCACTTTTTTCACCTTTACCTTTCTCTACATCGGCGGGTCGGTTTATATTCATCCGGCCCGGTCATTCCGACCGGAAGAAATCCTTGAGATCGTGGAAAAGGAAAAAATAACTTTTATATCCCTGATTCCCACCCACTACAACCTGATCCTGAATGCCTCCGAAGATGCCAAAAAACGGGATGTGAGCTCTATCCGGAAACTGCTTTGTTCTTCGGCACCGGTGCGCAAGAGCATGAAACTTGCGATTATGGAGTTCTTCCCCGGAGTTGAGCTCTATGAGGGCTACGGGTCCACTGAAGCCGGCATTGTCACCGTGCTCAAACCCGAATATCAGATGAAAAAGCTGGGCTCCATCGGTTTTGAATCCCTGGGCACCGAGTTTATTAAAATCCTGGATGAGGACGGCAATGAGGTCGGGGTCGGTGAGGTCGGCGAATTATTTTCGCGCGGCCCCATGCTCCTGGACGAATACTACAAACTGCCTGATAAAACGGCAGCGTCTTTTCGGAATGGATGGTTTTCGGCCGGTGATATGGCCACCCGTGATGCAGACGGATTCTATCAGATCGTTGACCGCAAAGACAACATGATCATCAGCGGCGGTGAGCATATCTATCCCAGCGAGGTGGAAGAAGTCATCGGCAGTCATGATTGCGTTTTTGATTGCGCCGTGATCGGCCTGCCGGATGATAAGTGGGGCGAAAAAGTGGCCGCGGTTGTTATCAAAAAGCCCGGGGTCGATGATTCAGACATTGATGAGGAAACCATCAAACAATGCTGTAAAGATCAGATGGCAGGATATAAGAGCCCCAAAGAAATCCTTTTTATCGATGAGGATGAGATGCCGCGCACACCCACCGGCAAAATCCTGCACCGCAAACTCAGGGAAAAGTTTCGCAAATAAGGAGGAGAAAAAATGAATTATGCCCGCTATGCCGTAATACATTCCCGCCATTTACCCGATAAAGTCTGTTTGATCGAACGGACCCCCTCGAAAAACGAGAGAAGAACACTTACCTGGCGCCAGTTTAATGATGAAATAAACAAGTCCGCCAATTACCTGTCAAAAGAACTGGGAATTAAAGACGGCGACTTTGTCATGCATTTGCAGAATAATTCCCTGGAATGGCTCATCACCTATTATGCCATCATCAAGATCGGCGCGGTGGTGGTGCCGCTTAATTTTCGCTTTGTGGGCCAGGATATATTGTATGCGGCCAAAATTTGTAACCCCAAAGCCTTTATCCTGGGATCTGAATTTCTGCCGGTGGTCCAACCGATCCAGAAGGATTTAAAAACGGTTAAATCCTATATCTGCGTGGGAGCGGAGGTGCCGGATGATATGATCGATTATCAAACCATCGCCGCCGGCAGCGATACTTCCGAAGCCATAATCGATGTCGATGATCAGCACGATCTGGCCATGATGTTCACCTCCGGTACCACCGGCGACCCGAAACCGGTGTTGCATACCCACTATTCCCTGAATAATACAGCCATCGGCAACGGAATGAGCTATTTCGTCGAAAAAAATGACAACTACGTCTTTTTTCTGCCCCTTTATCACAGCGGGACGATGTTTTTGTGGGCACCCTTTTATGCCACCGGTGCCGTCGGTACCATTGTCAGGGAGCTCACCGATCCCAAATGGATCATAGAAGCCATTGCTGAAGAAAAGGGTACGGATGTCCTCTTTGTGGTCCCCATTGGCATTGCCCTTCTCAACGCCATCGACAACGGGGATATCAATCTGGCCGATTATGACCTGTCCAGCTGGCGTTATATGGAAATCGGCGCCCAACCGGTGCCCTTCGACGTCATGAAACGGCTGGTGGATACCCTGCCCTGCGGTTGCTCCAATATCTACGGCATTACCGAAGGCGGCGGCGGCGGTCTCTTTAACCTTTATCCGGAAGAAGTACTGGAAAAACCGGGCTCCATCGGCAAACCGACCTTCGGTATGGATGCCAAAATCGTTGATTTTGAAGACAACGAACTGCCGGCCGGAGAAGTCGGCGAACTGCTGCTGAAAACCAGCCGCATGATGAAAGGTTATTTTCAAAATCCGGAAATGACGGAAAAAAACCTTAAGGACGGATGGCTGTATACCGGTGATCTGGTGAAAGCCGATGAAGAAGGATATATATATATCGTCGACCGGGCCAAGGATATGATCACCAGCGGCGGAGAAAACATCTTTCCGGTCGAAATTGAAGATGCCTTGATGGATCACCCCAAGATCGATGATGTGGCCTGCATCGGTTACCCGGACGAGCGTCTGGTGGAAATTGTGATGGCCATCGTGCAGTTGAAAGAAGGGGAATCCATGACCGAAGAGGAATTAATTGAATTCGCCAAATCCAAAATGGCCACCTACAAAGTGCCCCGCAAGGTGCTCTTTAGCCCGATTATGAGAAATCCTACGGGCAAACTCATGAAGCCCCAGATGAGGGAAAAGTATACCGGTCGTAAAGAGGCCTTCCAAAAACTAGACTAGAAGTTATCTCAAAAAGGCATCTAACCTCCAATGGCTGCGTTGTTTCGCGAATTGAAATGCTCAGGCACATATTAGCTGATAGTTCATAGCTGATAGCTGATAGTCTGGAGGATTGAAATCCTTTTTACTATGAGCAATGAGCTCTGTGCTATGAGCTTTCAATTGCCTTGCCCTTGAAGATGATCTGCAATTTTTGAGACAACTTCAAGTCACCGGAAAGCTAAAAAAATATTTTCTCTGCGTACTTAGCGCCTCTGCGGTGAAAAATAATATCAGAAGGAGGAAGCCATGCTGATAACTGAAATTCTGGCGCGCAATGCCCGGATGTACGGCGATGAGATTGCGCTGGTTGAAAGGGATCCCGCCAAAAACAGCCGCAAAGAAATCACCTGGGAAGAATTTGATGCCGAAGCCAACCGGGTGGCCAATGCCCTGCTGGCCAAGGGAATCAAAAAAGGCGACAAAGTTGTTCATTTGATGATGAACAGCATCGAATGGCTGCCGGCCTATTTCGGTGTCCTGCGTACGGGGGCCTGGGTGGTTCCGTTAAATTTCAGATTTTCAGCTGATGATATCAACTACTGCACTGAAATAGCCGAGGCCAAAGCCCTTATATTCGGGGAAGAGTTTATTGACCGGGTCAACCCCATTAAAGAATCCCTGGACAAAACCGTAATTGACTACATCTTTGTCGGTCCTGAAGATTTAAGGCCCGAGTATGCGGAGCCATACGCGGATGTTCTGGCATCGGCTTCGGCCGATTCGGCGCAGGTAGAATTTGACCTGATGGACAGTGCCGCTTTGTATTTCACTTCCGGAACCACCGGTACCCCAAAAGCCGTCCTGCTAACTCACCGCAACCTGGAACATGCCTGTTATGTCGAAAACCGCCATCACAATCAGACCCATGCGGACGTTTTTTTGTGTATCCCCCCACTCTACCACACCGGGGCTAAAATGCACTGGTTCGGCAATTTCATTGTCGGTGCCAGGGGCGTTATTCTAAAAGGGATAGCACCGCAAATGGTCCTCAAAGCGGTTTCAGAGGAAAACATCACCATTGTCTGGCTGCTGGTGCCCTGGGCCCATGATATTCTGATTGCCATCGAAAATAAAGATGTAAACCTGGACGATTACAAGCTGGATCAATGGCGCCTGGTCCATATGGGAGCCCAGCCGATTCCGCCCAGCCTGATCAACAACTGGAAAAAGGTCTTCCCCCACCATGATTACGACACCAATTACGGCCTGACCGAATGCACCGGACCGGGGTGTGTTCATTTAGGGCTGGAGAATACCCACAAAGTCGGCGCCATCGGCGTTCCCGGTTTTGATTGGGAATTCGAAATTGTAGATTTCGACTTGAATCCGGTTCCCCAGGGCGAACCCGGCGAGCTGCTGGTCAAGGGACCCGGGGTGATGAAGGAATATTATAAAAATCCGGAGGCCACCGAATCGACATTAAAAGATGGCTGGTTGCTGACCGGCGATATCGCCCGGGTGGATGAAGACGGCTTCATCTGGCTGGTGGACCGCGCCAAAGATATTATCATCACGGGGGGTGAAAACATCTTCCCGGTTGAAATTGAAAACCACATCATGGGGCACCCCAAGGTGCAGGATGTGGGGGTTATCGGTCTGCCGGATGAACGCCTCGGCGAAATCGTCGCTGCTATTATTAAAGCAAAACCCGGTCAAACCCTGACCGAAGAAGAAATAGTCAAATATTGCGAAGAGCTCCCACGCTACAAACGACCCCGCAAAATCATCTTCAGTGAGGTTCCCAGAAGCCCGACAGGAAAAATAGAGAAACCGAAACTGAGGAAACAGTACACCGGAATTAGTGAACGAATTGGAAAACTTGACTAGAATTTGCGCTTTATGTAAAAGACATTTTTTTAAAGTATGGTCGGCCTCCACGCCGACCATAATATTTTATCCCCCTAACAGGAAGTTAAATTAAAACCTTACTTGACAGTTTAATCATGATATTTTGATATCACAACTTTCTAATCAGCTTTAAAATAGCGGATATATAGCAGATAGCAACACCGCAACCTTAGGAAACAGGATTGGTTATATCACAAACTCTGAGAGTCTCCGTTTTCGGCGTATACGTTGGAGAATTCTGTACTTTTGAAAGGGTACTTTCATTACCGATTAATATTTGTAATAACAAGAATAAGGTGTGATGGAGGTAAAATCTTTTAAGAAGCAGATGGTGGTCCTATCTTTTGGTTCTCCGGGCCAGTGGATTTAGAGGGTATCTTTTTAGATTGGAGGTGATTAAAAAACAATTTAGATTGTTTCTTTCTGTCATAAATATCCACGATGATAGCATATAATAGAATAACGGGCACAGGTACAAATATTAAAAGTAAAAAATAGGTTGGATCCATTTTAGCCTCCTTGTCAAATGATCAAGTTGTCCCCACAACGTATGATCAAGGAGTAACAAATGAGCCGATTTCGAAAATTAACACAAACTATCTGGCATTGCCAATATCATATTGTCTGGGTAAGGTTAACGCCTTTCGAATATTAATCAATTATAAGATGGATACCCCTTTAAAGTCAAATTTTTCTCGTTGTGTGCGATATTTGTACAGGTGTGGCCCCGCTTATGTGTTTAGGAAGGTTGCGGGGCCGGGTA
>JAIVWA010000032.1:15175-16389 GCA_049190255.1 Gammaproteobacteria bacterium
TGCCAGATCCCCAACTATCAATTTTGATGGGAAAATGCCAGATACTTTTCGTATATCTCAGGGATTCCAATGGTGTCAGCACCGGAGATACATAGCAGTATCCTTTAACGGCTGAGATAAACTGGCGCATGCTTTTGTTAGCTTTTGTACCAATCTGGAGGATTTTAGGGAGGTATATCGGATTATAACTGAAAAGCATCAGTAAGATTATCACTAATAAAAATCTTATAAACTGATCTAAGTCCCGTATTACATATACTTTTTTTCAAGATGGCGGCGGAAATTTTGCGTTTATTACGGCTTTATCAACAAATTCTCTTGCTCCATTTATCAGCGCTGTTTGGATTTTTTTGTCTTTCTGTTGTTCTGCTCTGGATAGGAGATCGTGGCCTATTTTTTCGTTGTTGATCTTGCTGTATTTTTTTGCAGCATTATAGAACTTAAGACAAACCGCGTCAGTTGCTCGTTCTCCTTTAGAAAAATATTCATTGCTTATGCGATCGCCGTTAGTCGGATCGCACAAATTTGAAATACGAAAGTGAGGATTTGCCTTGGCGATGCTTGATGCTTCTCCAGTTAACAGGTTTTTCCCTTTGGTAAAAAATTTGGGGGCCAATTCCTTGTTTATCCCTGGGGCATGCTCCTCAGCTAATTTAAGGTACCTTTCTGCTAATCGGATTGTTTGCCCCTTTGCCAGAGCGGCTCTCTGATAAGTAAGGGCGACTTTTTCCATCCATTTTTTGGAATAGTTGTAGTTTTGTAATGCCACCTCAAAACTCAGCTCTGCGGGATAAGCACGTCCCAATAAGAGATAATACATTCCCAAAAGCAAATGGGCTTCGTAATTACGGGGGTTATCTTCAATTTCCCTTTTCAGTGTTTCAACGGCCGTCGAATATTGGTTGGTCGCCCATTGCTCTTCCGCCTTTTTAATGGCTGATTTGCCGAACAAACCAGCATCAACAATACTATAAACAACAAAAACGCTTATCATAGCCAAAAGGATTCCAATGGTTGTAATTTTTTTCATTTCACCTGCCATGGATAACCAGTGATTAATGAGCCCTGCTTATCATGTAAATTGTAATGATATACAGAAGGGTTATTAAAATGTAATGTCTTCAAATTCCAGATACCTTGCCAGTACATGTAATTCGACAGTTATCGAAATCTATGGTGATAAAATTCGAGTATCACACGATTTTGATGGTTGT
>JAIVWA010000033.1:0-2081 GCA_049190255.1 Gammaproteobacteria bacterium
GTGTCAGTAAACAGAGGATTTTGAAGTCGGAATGCGGAATTCGGAATTCGGAAAGAAAGACGGAGGATTTTGAAGTCGGAATTGGGAATGCGGAATGCGGAATTCGGAAAGAAGGACAGATGACAAAGAGAGAGTTAACCACGGATAGACACGGAATATCACGGAAGATTTTTTAAAATTATTGGCTATTAGTTCTGTGAAACTCCGTGAATTTCCGTGGTTAAAATATAAAAATGCAAAAAATTCTTGAGTTAAAAGGTCTTAAAAAATACTACCCGATACTGGGTGGGGTTTTGCGTCGTGAGGTTGCCACCGTCAAAGCGCTGGACGGTATTGATCTGGATATATACCGCGGTGAGTGTCTGGGGGTGGTTGGAGAATCCGGTTGCGGCAAGACCACCACCGGCAAGGCCATTGTCCGCCTGCACGATCCCACCGCAGGGCAGGTGTTTTATCACGGCAAGGGCAGTAATGCTGCAGAACCGGTTGACATAGCCGGGACGAAAAAGTCGGCTCTGAAAAGATTGGGGATTCGCAGCAAACTGCAAATGGTATTCCAGGACCCGACCACTTCCTTGAACCCGAGAATGCTGGCTAAAAATATTATTGCCGAGCCGATTACTGCCCGGGAGCGGTTGGGCGGCAGAGAGCTTGAAAAGCGGGTGATTGAACTGCTTTATCTAGTTGGCCTGACCCGGGATCACTTGTTGCGGTATCCCCATGAGTTTTCGGGCGGACAGCGCCAACGGATTGCCGTGGCCCGGGCGATTGCGACCGACCCTGAGTTTATTGTACTGGATGAGCCCACCTCGTCCCTGGATGTATCCGTGCAGTCCCAAATACTGAACCTGCTTAAATCCCTCCAGCAAACCCTTCATCTGACCTTCATGTTTGTCACCCATCACCTGTTGGTGGTCAAATACATCAGCCAACGGGTAGCCGTGATGTACCTTGGGAAAATCGTTGAAATTGCCGATACCACAGATCTTTTTGCAAAACCGGCCCATCCTTACACCCACGCCCTGTTGTCGGCGATCCCGATTCCTGAATTAAAGGGTAAGCGGCAGCGCATCATTCTTGCCGGAGATGTCCCCAGTCCGATCAATCCGCCGGATGGATGCCGGTTCCACACTCGCTGTCCATTTGCCATTGATCGCTGCTTGAAAGAAGAACCGCTGCTTGAATCCGTCGGGCAGGGACATCGGGTCGCCTGCCATCGAAAACGCGACATGGACCAGCTCGTCAGGGATCGCTTCGGTCAAAATAGATCTGGTAAAACGGCCTAGAAAATGATATCTGCTCTTTTGGCCGGTTAGCCGGTTAAATCTGAAATCTCGCCACCAGTACGGGCCAACCGGCAGACGGGCTCAACGGGCAAACCCCTTTCCGGGTGAGCATATTTAGCCTTGCTTGTAGAAAAAATATAGTCCTGCTAATTACATATCAAAGAGGTAAAAACATGAAAGCTTTAATTATTTCGATGGTTATTGTTTTTGGAGTTGTATTGGCTGCCGGTGCGGCGGACCAACCGGTCGGTAATCCCAAGGTTGTGCTGGAAACTTCGAAGGGCCAAATCGTCATTGAACTGTATCTCCAAAAGGCACCCGAAACCGTGGTCAACTTCCTGGATTACGTGGATGCCAAATTTTATGACGGCACCATTTTTCACCGGGTGATTCCGAACTTTATGATCCAGGGCGGCGGCTTTACGTCTGATATGAAGCGCAAACCCGGTAAAGGGCCTATCAAAAACGAGGCCGACCGCGGCCTGAAAAACGACCGCGGCACCATTGCCATGGCCCGCACGGGCGATCCTCACAGCGCAACGGCGCAGTTTTTTATTAACACCGCTAACAATGACTTTTTAGACCACAAGAACAAAACCCAGCAGGGCTGGGGCTATGCTGCCTTTGGCAAGGTCATCGAGGGGATGGATGTCATTGATGCCATCTCCGCTGTCAAGACTACTAAACGAGGAAGCTTTCGGGATGTGCCGGTTGAGCCGATTGTTATCAAGAGTGCCGGGCGCTTCAAGTAACAGAGGACAGAGGATTTTGAAGTCGGAAGTCGGAATGCGGAAT
>JAIVWA010000033.1:2130-16342 GCA_049190255.1 Gammaproteobacteria bacterium
TTTGCATCTAAAAAGAAAGGGATTGATTACAGCTAAAATGGAATCAAAAAAAATACTGGTACTTCTGGGCAGTCCGCGGAAAAAAGGAAACAGCACCACCCTGGCGAATCAGATTGTTGCCGGCGCGGAATCCGCCGGTGCAACGGCAGAAAAAATTTTTCTACACGGAAAAGATATTTCCCCCTGCCAGGCTTGTTATGCCTGTCAGCAACCGGACAGCAAAGGCTGCGCGATTGATGATGAGATGCAGCCTATTTATGGTAAACTCATCGAGGCCGACGGTTGGGTGATTGCCAGTCCCGTATACTGGTTTTCCATGTCGGCTCAGACCAAGCTGTTTTTGGATCGCTGTTTTGCCCTTCCGGCCTATAAAAAGGACGCATTTACCGGAAAACGAATCGCCATTGCCATGAGTTACGGTGATGAAGATGCATTTAATTCGGGCTGCGTAAATGCGCTGCGCACCTTTCAGGATTCTGCACGCTATGTGGGGGCCAATCTTGTTGGGATGGTTTATGGCAGCGCGGAGAAACCCGGTGAGATTAAAGCAAACGACGCTCTGATGCGGCAGGCTGTTGCACTCGGGAAAAAGCTGGTCGGCAGAGCCTCCCGGCCGGCCTGAAGCTGGAAGGCTGGGATGCTTGAAAACATTTATTTTTTGTAAAGCCTTTTGAGATCTTCCCAGCCATCGGTCAGGATGGCGTTGGGCACGTATCCGTGCACATAATCCCTGTAAGCCCGAACGTTGATTTGCTGATATAAGAGGATGCCGATGGCGTCTTCATACCACAGGCCTTGGAGTTTGGCATAAATCTGCTTGCGTTTGGCCGGATCGATGGTTGCAATGCCCGCCTTGCAAAGCCGGTCGACTTCCGGGTTCTCGTAAGCCATGAAACGGCCGTAGGTGCCCCGGGAATGCATGAAGGTGTATAGAAAGTTGTGGGGATCCGCATAATCGGCTGCCCAGCCGGTGATAAAAATCGGATACATAAAATTGCGGTACTGAATCAAATAGTCCTTCCACTCGACATTGCGGATTTCAATGTGAAATTTGGGGTTGAGGGACATGATATTTTCAGCCAGCATCAGGGCGGCAGCCTCCCGCATTTCATTGCCGGTATTATGGGCAATGATCATTTTAAATCCCTTTTGCCAAATTTTCCCCCCCCGGGCTCTTTGCAGAAAAGCTTTCGATTTTTGGAGATCGAATTCATAGACCGGCGTTTCAATGCGGTACGGCAGGCCTTCAATGTTGGGGCTCGAGGGCATAATCACCAGGTTGTTGAATACATCTTCTTTATACGTTTGGCGGTCAAAGGCATGTAAGAAAGCTTTGCGGACATTGATGTCTGCAAAGAAATCGACCGGGATCCCATGGCCGTCGAGTTTGCCGCTTCCGATATTGGGGTTGCCGGTAGGATCCACCTTCTGGCAGAACAAAGCAGCGGTAAGGGACAACTGCGGGGTTTTATAAAGCCTCAGCCCCTGCATGGCCTCCACTTCAGGGACATAGGGTATGTCTACTGTGACGCGATCGGCATCACCGTTTTGGAGCATGAGCTTGCGGGTGCTCCACTCCTTGACATATTTAACTATAGCCGTCTTCAAAGCCGGCCGGGCACCCCAGTAGCCGTCATTACGTTCAAAGATAAATTGATTGGAAGGCTCCCAGTGCTTCAATTTAAAGGCACCGGTGCCGTTGGTAATTTTTTGCAGGGGCTCATGGCCGGGTGCCGGATTGTTGTAACGGGCGGCCTGACCGATGTTGCCGTTCCAGCACCCTTTGGAAAGCGCCCATTCCCGGTCTAAAATTGATGAGGCTGAATAGGCCAGAATGCCCATAAAAGGCGGAAACGGCCGCGGCAGGTAAAAAATCACGCGGTCACCCTTCACCACGACTGATTTATCGATGGCTTCAAAAATGCCGGCGATGATTTTGCCATCTTTGTCTCTAGTTGACCCGTGACCGGTCAAGGCCTCGAGCAACATCCACATGGGGCCGCCGTCCGGATCCACAATCATGTTGCGTTTAAAAGAATAGGCCACATCTTCGGGTGTGAGTTCTTCACCTTCGTGAAATTTAACGCCTTTGCGGATCGTAAATGTATAGGTTTTGCCATCCGGAGATATTCCGCCGTTTTTCAGGGTTGGGACTTCGGTGGCCAGCAGCGCAACAAAACGATCGGTATAAGATCCGTCAAAAAATACCAGCGTTTCGTATATATTCCAAATTCGCTGGGATCCTGTGCTGTCATAGCACACCGCGGGGTCCAGGGTGCGGAGGGTACCGTAGGTTGCCAGAACAAATGTGTCCGGATTTTTGATGCCCGCATAGGCGTAAACAGAACCCGCCATAAATACTACGAGACAACTGAAGAGCAGATAAATCTTTTTCATGACACCATCCATTTAAATTAGTTTCTCCGTCGATTTGACTGGACGCTCGCGGCAAGGCGGCGCTGAACCTTGAACCCCTGAACGGTTACGAAACAGTTTATAGCTATACTACCATTTATACCTATCATTGGGAAGGCAACATGCAGAAGAAAGAATTGGCCCTTGGAAAGGTGTCGACTTGGTTGACACTTCTCTGAGGGTTACCTATAATATACTGATAAGAGTACAAATATTCAATCCTTATAGCATCCTGATCAGAGCGCGTAATTCTTCCATCGGTCCAGTCTTCGTCCTTTAGGTTTTCAGCCCATGAAACTTTGCCCAAAATGCGATCAGTCGGTGGCGGAAGAAATCACCACCTGTCCCACCTGCGGCACCGTCATTGGTGAAGGACGAAAGTATATTGATGACTACCGGATTGTCGATGTTCTTCACGAGGGTCACTCCAGCTTTCTTTGCCGGGCTATTCGCGAGCGCACCCAGGAACTGGTCATGATCCGCCTGTTTAGCCCTGAATCCGGAGTCGATGAAGATGTTGTCTGGCGGCTCAAGAGAGAACTGGAGGAACTCAAGAAACTTCCGGGGGAAGGCTTTGTCAGGCACCATGCCATCAGACGCTCCTCCGATGGTTTATGGTATCGAATCAGCGAGTGGATCAACACCGAAAGCTGGGGGTCTTTGCTTGCCTCCGGGCAGCTCCGGGACCGTGAGGTACTCATCGACTTGTTTTACCAGATGGCTTCCATCCTTGCTGTTCTCCACGAACAGGGTCATTTTATCCCTCACCTGATTTTAAATGACATCATCGTGATCAAAGACGACCGGGAAGAATTTTCGATCAAAATCGACTATAAGCTCTCCCGTTTTTTTGATCCGAAACTAGACCGGCCGGGTCCCATGCTCAAGAATCTGCTGGATTGCCACCCGGACATTGTTAACCAGCGCCCTCTTGACTACCGCAGCGATATCTGGTCATTGGCAAAAATCTTTGTTGAACTGCTGACGGCAGATCTTGAAATCAGGGAATTTCTGCCTAAAATTGACGATCTGGAGCTTCCATCCGAACTGAACGTTCTTTTAAAGGTCATGCTGGCGGATGATCCGGATATGAGGCCCCGTTCCATGGCCGAAGTTGCCGAATCTTTGGACAAGATCAAAAAAGTTGAAGCTGAAAAAATCGAAGCGGAACTTGCCGCACCGAAGCAAGTCCCGGTACGCACAATTACCAGACTTAATAAAATCGTCAAACTGCTGGCGGCAGCTGTTGTTATATTGATTATTGCCGGTGTTTTGGCCTGGTATCAATTATACCGGCCGGAAGAAAATGGTACCACCCGATTTGAAACCTATGCCAACAAGTATGCCCAGTCAGTTGCATTTTTGGTTACCGAATACTGGCTGGAGGGTGACGGCTCCCAATATTACCATAACATGTCCGAAGGAACGGCGTTTCTGGTCGACAGCGACGGCTATCTGCTGACCGGCCGCCACGTGGTGTGCCCCTGGCTGGACGACACCAATCTTTTTGCAACGGCCGAACAGCTCAAAGCCGGTGGTACGACGCCCGTTTTCAAATACCGCATCTTTTTGTGGTTTGAAGGTGCCAAAGCCTTTAACCAGGGCGCCCGCATGTTGCCGGACCCGGAACTGGCAGATGTTTATTTCACCGACATTGCTTACAGCACGGAAGGAGAACCACGACTAACCATCGCGGGAGTCGCCAAGCCGCTTGTGCAAACGCGACAATTGGTTACTTCTCCCCTCAAGCATGATTTTGCCGTAATTAAAATTGATCATGTTCCCGATGGGTTGAAGCCCCTGCCGATTGACCTGGGGATGGATCCCCAAAAAATACGCAAGCTTTCACCGATCATTGCCCTGGGCTTTCCCCTGGGCCGTCGCACCCAGGCAGACACGATAAATGTCAGTGTCACCCGCGGTAATGTGAGACGCACTTTTGAGAATTTAATTCAGATAGATACCTCTCTTCACGGCGGAAACAGCGGGGGCCCCATTATAGATGCCCGCGGCAAAGTAATCGGTATTGTCTCCGGTGTTGCCATGGACTGGAGCCAGCTGGGATTTATGCCCGTGGCCACACCCGTGTGGGATATGGGGATGGTGTTGCCGATTACCAAAGCGGTGGATTTGCTGATTGAGCTTAAAGCCGGCCAGGTCAAATGGAACGGTGTGCTGGATTTTTCTGCGGAAGACGATCTGAAAAAAATCCGTGATATTGCTGCAGAAGGCCGGTGGGCCGATGCAGCCGAACTAGCCGACGAGAAACTCGCCAAAGGTCTGCAACCGGCATTGAATACGGCTGCCGCAATGATGCATTTTTGTTCTGCTGATTACGCAGGGGCCCGGAAACTATTTTCTCAAGCCCTCTCAATGGATGCCCAGGACTATACGGCAAGATTTATGTTATATCTTATTGATTATCTGGCGGGTGATCTAAAAGACAGCAGCCAACGCCAATATTTGATAGCTGTAGACTGGCAATCGCCGGCTGAATTTCAGGGATATCTGGCATGGGTTTTAGAAGGATTGGTTGATGAACAAACCGCTTTACAAAGCTGGTATAATGCATCGGAAAAAAGTTGGTTGTACTATATAGTCGGTCTCATGCATGCAAAACGCGGGGAATGGAAGCGAGCGGAAAAACTTCTACAGCAGGCGGTGCTTTCAGCCGGTACCGACGCCTGGGAATTTTATCTTGCCAGCGCCCGGCTGGAGCAGTCTCAGAAGCAGCGCCGTGCCGCACTCAAAACAGAAACCCAGTGGAACAAATATAAGGCCGAAATAAAAGAATTTGACCAGACCGTTAAAGAAGGGCAAAAAGCCAAAGCCGAACGCGCAGAGCAGCTGGTAGGGTTGTATTTGAAAATTGCCGATACAACGGCCACCTTAAAAGACAAGCTGCAAGCGCTGGAGAAAACCTATGAAATACTGCCTGCCAATCGCAGCATCCTGTCCGCGATGATTTATTACAGCGCCGCTGATGAAGACTGGCCCAAATCCCTGGAATACATTCAGGCCCTTTTAAACACCGGGGCCCGTCAAAATGGGCGGCGCATGGGTATCGGGCTTCTTGAGGCATGTATTTTAAACTACCAGGAAAAAGACAAAAAGGCCCGCGAAAATCTGGAAGAATTTGAACGCCGGATAAGGGATCCCTGGTTTTTAACTATCAGTGAATACCTTCTGGGAAAACAAACCGAGAAGGCCTTGAAAGAAATGGCGGGAGAAAGCCCTGAAAAGCTTATTACCGCATACACCATTATGGGTTTTTGGGATGAAAGCGCCGGAGACCAGAAAAAAGCTGCCCGGTATTACAAAGAAGCGCTGGGGTCCTTTCTGGACGACTGGCTCGAATATGATTTTGTCCGCGAAAGAATTAAGAAGCTTAAAGAGCAGGTGAATTAAGCTGCCGTCGACAATTTAGACTGCGGTCCCCCAATAGTTGAAGGGATTAGGAGCCCCTTGTTCGAAATGATTATGCTTGACCTTCTATCCATCCTTTGGTTATTAAAACCTATCTCAAAAATGCATCTTACATCCGAATAGAAAAATTTGACCTTTTAAGCTCATGCAGGGGAGGAGGAAGGATGGATGTTCAAAAGGCTGATCTCTTGAGGGGGTTGAGCAGCGACTGTATAAACGAAATTATGGACTTCGCCGTACAGGAATCTTACGGGGAGGGGACTTATATATTTCTGAGGGGAGATCCGGCCGGGCATTTTTATTTTCTGCTGATGGGGCGGGTTAAATTACACCTGGGTGAAACCGGCAAAGTTGTCCACCACGTCAGCCGACCGGGCGAGGTTATTGGCTGGTCCGGCCTTGTGGGGCGTGAAGCTTATTCGGCCTCGGCCGAGTGTACCATGCCGGCAGAACTGCACAAGGTAGGGGCCGGAAAATTGAGAGAAACCCTGAAGAAAAATCCGGCCGACGGATATATCTTTTTTGAAAACCTTTCTAAAATACTGGGTGAACGCCTGTTGCAGAGCTACAGCCAATACGAAAAAGTCTTTGTGACCAGCACGCTGATTTAACTTGTTGCCTGGTCAATATCCGCCATAATATCATCCGCATCCTCAATGCCCACTGACAGCCTCAGCAGGCTGTCGGTGATGCCAAGTTCCGCGCGTTCTGCATCCGTCATTTTTTGGTGAGATGTGGCTACCGGCGCACAGATAATGGTTTCAACCCCACCCAGGCTGAGTGCCGGTGTGATCAACTTGAGATTTTTGAGAAATCGATGGGGGTCAAATTTTTGGGTGTCCAGTTCAAATGACAGCATTCCGCCAAAGTTCCTCATCTGCTTTCTGGCAATATCGAAACCCGGATGATCTTCCAGGCCGGGGTAATACACTTTTCGAATGAGGGGATTTGCCTGCAGGTGCCGGGCAATCAGGAGCGCGTTCATATTTTGTTTTTCGACCCGGATTCCCAGGGTTTTAAGGCTTCTTTCAATCAGGTAACAGGTCATGGCATTCAGGCTGCCCCCGAAATTGGCCGCCGACGGTTTAATTTTAGCAATCAACTCTTTAGAGGCCAGGGCGGCACCGCAGCAAATATCACTGTGGCCGCCGATATATTTGGTCCCGCTGTGGGTAACAATATCAAGGCCGAAATCAAGGGGGTTTTGATTGATCGGTGTGGCAAAGGTATTGTCAATGACAGTCAGGATATTTTTTGATCTGGCAAGCTGGACGACCGCTTCAATATCTGTGATTATCAACAACGGGTTGGACGGCGTCTCAATGTAAATGATCCTGGTATTTTCGCGGACGGCATTTTTGATCTCTTCTATGGCGCCGGATGCAAATGAATATTCTATGCCGAATCTGTCAAACTCGGCCGTGGCAAAATGGTGGGTACCGCCATATATGTCTCTTTGCAAAACGATGTGGTCCCCGCTGTTCAGAAAAGTAAATAGCACCGTACTGATGGCCGCCATACCGGAGCTGAAAACCAGACCGTCTTCAGCGTTTTCCAGGGCGCATAATTTTTCAATGATCGATTTTTGATTGGGGGTATTAAAATAGCGGGGATAGACATTTTCCGGTGCATCAAGATACTCAAATGAAGAAGAGGTATAAATTGGTGTGTTAAGTCCTTTTGTTTCCGGATCAATAAAGGTGCCGCTGTGAACACACTGGGTATCCTTTTTCATGCCTTGCTCCTCCTGTGAAATGGTCATTCGGGTGATTTAAGGGCTGCAATATATCATTTGGCAATGGAATGCAATCCCAACTTTAAGGTACTATATTTATGGCGGACGATGGGGTAACTGGTTGCTGTCTATGGGCATGATGATGTGGAAACGGAAACAAATAATTCATCAAAAAGGATGGTAAGACGTTGATTCGAGTCGGTCCCGCGGGTTCGAGCGGGTTGGGAAATTTGAAGGGTGTGAGCAAGTGCGCCGAGATGGATCTGGACTGCATGGAGGTTGAGTTTACCTATGGCGTGCGGATGGATCTTAAAACCGCTAAAGAGGTCGGCGCCCTGGCCAGAGAAAAAGGCATCCTGCTTTCGGTGCACGCCCCTTACTATATCAATCTGGCCTCGGAGGAAAAAGAAAAGTTGGCCGCCAGCAAGAAACGGATTCTGGACTCCTGTCAGAGAGCCCATGCCATGGGTGCCCGAAATGTGACTTTCCATGCCGGTTTTTATCAAACAAGAACCGCTGAGCAAACCTATACGCGGATCAAAAAAGCGATGGTTGGATTGCAAAAACAGATAGCCCGTCGAAAGTGGCAGGTGAGATTGTGTCCGGAAGTCACCGGCAAACCATCCCAGTTCGGATCGCTGGCAGAGCTATTGCAACTGAAAAAGGATACCGGCTGCGGGATCACCGTTGATTTTTCCCACCTGTATGCCAGGCAGCAGGGAGACATTGACTATGCCCGAATTTTAAAAAAACTGCCTAAAAAATTTCACGCCCATTTTTCAGGCATAGAGTATGGCCCCAAAGGCGAGAGAAAACATATAAGAACCACCAAAGAATTTTTTGAGCCTCTGGCCAGGGAATTGGTCAAGCGCAATCCGGATATTTCCATTATTAGCGAATCGCCGATGCCCTATGAAGATGCGGTGATGATGAAAAAGGTTATTCAAAATTTTTCCTAGAAAAAAAATTAAGTGCAAAGTAATCTATAATCGAGCAGCAATAAATTAGAAACTATCATTAATTTTGAAAGTTATCCGTTAACAATTAACGATTATTGTGGAGGTGTAAGATGGATCTTGGTATCAACGGCAAAATCGCGCTGGTTACGGCCGCAAGCCGGGGGTTGGGCCGGGGATGCGCAGAACAACTGGCCGCCGAACAGTGCCGGGTTGCGATCTGCTCCCGTGATGAGGCCGCTGCAAAACAGGCGGCCGAAGAAATTGCCGGCCAGACCGGCGCTGAGGTTCTGGGTTTGGGTGCCGATGTGAGCAAGGCGGAAAATATCGGGCGGTTGCTGGAGGATGTTAAACAATCCCTGGGAGATCCGGAAATTCTGGTGACCAATGCCGGCGGTCCGCCGCCGGGAACATTTGCCAGCACTGCCCTGGAGGAATACGAGAAGGCCTTAAACCTCAATCTGATGAGTGCCGTGAATCTGATCCACGGCGTTACCCCGTCGATGAAGGCCAACGGCTGGGGCCGTATTATCGCCATTACTTCCATTTCGGTTAAGCAGCCCATCGCCAATTTGCTGTTGTCCAATATGGCGCGGGCCGGCCTGACGGGTTTCCTGAAAACGATCGCCACGGAATTGGCGCCGTTTGGCATCACCGTTAATGCCTTGCTTCCGGGAACCCACAAAACATCGCGAATCGATCAGCTGATGAAGGACACTGCTGCCCGGGCGAATAAATCTGAGGAAGAAGTCTACCAGGAGATGATGGACGCTATCCCTTGCAAAACAATAGGGAATCCGGCTGATTTCGGGGCCGCAGCTGCATTTTTGGCCGGTACCCGGGCCCGTTACATCACCGGGCAAAATTTACTGATTGATGGCGGGAAGTACGGCGGCCTCCTTTAGAAGCTATCTCAAAACATTGGCAACAATACAAAAAGGAGGATTAAAGACATGTTTCGTAAAAAGGGGACCGCAGACAAGCGGCAGCTTGTGGAAGGTGTTCATTTGAGCACCCTGGTGCACGGCGAAAAGACCCTGATGGGCCAATTCAGTATTGCCAAAGGATCCGCGATTCCGCCTCACGCCCATCCCCACGAACAGACAGGATTTATGGTATCCGGTAAGCTGCGGTTCAAGGTCGAAGATGAGATATTGGAAGTGGAAACCGGCGACAGCTGGTGCATACCCGGTAACGCCGAGCATTCTGTGGATGCCCTGGAGGATTCAGTGGTGATCGAAGTTTTTTCTCCGGTTCGCGAAGATTACCTTCCCTGAAACATGATTAATGCCCCTTCATCCCTAGGGAAGGGGCTCATCGGTGTAGGCGACATTGGCGTCTTCGGATTTATACAGGCGAAGTTCTTTGCTCTGGCGAATATCTTCAACCCAGTTGGGATTTAATAAGATCGATTTGGCACTGAGAATGATGTCGGCATCCCTCAGCGCATCTTCTGCCGTTGCGCGGTCATATATCTTGCCGCATATCATGATGGGAAGTTCGGTTACTTCTCGTGTCACTTGCGCCATATTTTGATCCGTGCCAAAGGCTTTCGCGCTGTAATCATAGGTGGAAACGGAGATGGCATCGATGGGCTCCTTTGACAGCATCTTTATAATCTGCTGCCATTCCGACCTGTCTTCGAACAGGGATACCTCCATGTCGGCTACGCCCCAGTTAGAAATCCTGAAGGTCAGCAAACGGTCCGGCGGAACTACCTGGCGTACGGCCTGGATGATCTCGTGGGCAAAACGGTATCGATTCTCAACAGGGCCGCCGTATTCATCGGTTCTGCGGTTGGAATAAGAAGACAGGAAATTGTTTATCAAATATCCATGGGCACCGTGAACCTCTATGCCGTCAAAGCCCGCCGCGATGGCGCCTCTGGCTGTTTCCACAAAGCCGGTTATCACATGCTGAATGTCAAAGGTGCTCATCTCATCGGGAACCGGGTAAGGTTCACCGTTTAACGGGTTCTTCTGTTGGGGGCTAATCGCACTTGGCGCAAGGACCCGGTTGGCAGGATTAATTTCCGGCCAGGCCATGCGTCCACAGTGAAACATCTGCATGATGGAGACGGCACCTTCTTTCCGAATGGCTTCGACAACCGGCTTCCAGGCCTCAATCTGGCGCTGGGTAATCAACCGCGCCTGTCCTGGATAGCCCTGGGCGCTCTCATAGTCAGTCACAATCGCCTCGGTATAAACAATGGCGGCGTCGTTTTCAGCCCGCCGCACCAAAAAATCCAGCACATCCTGGCGCGGAATGCTGTCACCCGGTGATGACATCCGCGTCATGGGGGCAACACCGATTCGATTTTTTAAAGTGAAGGAATTTAATTTAAACGGAGAAAAAATAATATCGTTGGTCATGATATGCGTATCCAATCCAAAATAGAAATTAGCTGGGTGAATCCACGCGAAAATTAATGGCGGATTTAAACCAGGGCCTCAAATTATTTTCCTATGAATATTGGTGAGAAAGTTTGGGTTGTCAAGGGGGGAGTAAAATTTGAACCGAAAGATTTAAAAGCTGAATTTGACCCAAGACAATAATATATCCCAACTAGTCTGGAGTCTACCACGGGAGCGGCCAATTTTTTGCAAGCTTTGACGCGTTGTGATTAAAATCGAAAATAGGGTACCATATAGATTCGTATGTATACACTAAGGATTTTTTTAATGCGCATCCCTCATCATAGCATCCTGGACGACTTTCGGTAATGCTACCGGCACAAAATAATCAGATGGAAAAAGGTAGTCCTCGCCGGATTCATCAATTACCCGCACCAAATCCTGCTTCTTGGCATGATTGTCTCGAATGGCCCTGTATACCTTCCAGAGTTCTAATGATGCTTCGTACTCGCGATTGTTTACACAAATAATGAATTCTCTCATGATCTCTTACCTATCTATTCCAAAATCGTTATTTTTGATAGCTTTCGTGTCTGATGGTGGAATTTGGAGAGATCAAAAATTTGTTGGATGTGCTGACGCAATATGAAATTTTGGGAGTTTGTAGATTTGGTTTAAATTGGGTCGGTCCAACGACATATAATTTTAGGGTTGCTTTCGTTCAGCTTTTTGTTCTTCTGCCTTCCGGGCGGCCTTTTTGATCCTGGCCTGCTTTAACCTCTCTTTTAGGGCCTCATATTGATCCTTGTCATAAGCCCCAATCTCTTTGCAATGCATTCTCCAGGTTTGCAGGCAGATGTTGGCGTCATAAAAATTTTCTTCGAAAATAAACTCTTCATAACATCGCAGGGAATCGTTGATGGATTTTTCATACAGCCGTTTTTTAAATTCATCGTATTGGGTCTGATCAAAATTGCCGGCATCTATGGCCGTGCTGCGCCAGACATTAAGCCGGATGCGCGTATTGAAGAATGCATCTTTTTCCATAGAATGTTTAAGCCGCCAGAATGCATTGGCGGCCTCTAACTTTAACATTTTTTGCCTGGCTTTTTCTTCCTGAGTCAGCGACTTCTTATCCGCGGCGATCGTAAAAGAGGCTAGAAATAACAATACTAAAAGCGCTGCTGTTATGGTTAGAATTTTTTTGTACATTTCAGATATATACCGCTTTTCAAAAATAAGTCCCGAAATACGGAAGGTTGGTATAAGTCTATAATAAAAAGGCCGATAGGTCAAAATTTGATGGTTAACGCTCTAAACAATTCGCGACTATCTCCACCGGATGCCTAATATCCTTGTCACTGAAGTGCTCCATCTGCATCCGGCAGGTCGGGCAGTCCGTTACACCGACCGAAGAATCGGAATGGTTCAGCCTGGAGATCATGTCCGATCCGATTAGTTTGCTCAGATCGTAGTGATCTGCGGCCAGACCCCAGCTGCCGGCCATGCCGCAGCAATGGCTCTTTAGATCCTGCACGGTCAGGCCCTCGATGCGGGAAAGCAGCTGGATGGAGCTGTTGGGATCGTTCTGAATTTTCAAATGACAGGGTGCGTGGTAGGAAACATTAAGATCGCAGGTTCCAAGTTTAAGGCGGTCAAAGTAATTGTTCAGCAAGGTGCTGATGTGGATAATCTTGTCTTTAACTCTGGATGTGATTTTATTGTCTATAATGGAGCGCCATTCCTCCATTAAGGAAAATCCACAGGATGAACAGGTGACCACTATGTGATCCACCGTGTCCACCAGGGTCTGCCATTTTTCCAGGTTTTGGCGGACCTTGGCTGTCGCCTCTTTTACCATGCCTTTGGATAGCATGGGTAACCCGCAACAGTGCTGGGGCGGCGTCACCACGGTCATTCCCATACTTTTTAAAACCGACACAGCAGATTGGCCGATTTGAGGTTTGAGATATGAGGCATAACACCCGGCAAAATACAAAACTCTGGGATTACCCCGGCCTTCGGTAGGGCTTATTCTTTCAAAAAGAGACTTTGATTCAAAGGCCGGGAAATCGCGTTGCGCGGATATACCGCCGATATGTGCCGCCAGTTTTTTAACGGGTGCCAGATCCATCACTTTTTTAAGAGCGCCGGAAAACTTGCGGGTGGCACGACCGGCCAGTTCGGCATTGACGATCAGGCGGTTCTCAATCGATGGCCCGAATCGCCGCACATACTGTGCTCTGGCTTCAATTGCCATTTTAGGGATGTTTACATTTGACGGGCATTCGGCCAAACAGCTGCCGCAGTTGACACATTGCTCAATGACGTGCTGGAAGGCCTGTTCATAAAGCTGCCTGTCTTCAATAGCGCCGCTGATCAAACCCCGCAAAATGTTGGCCTTGGCTTTGGGTGCGGCGGCTTCATCACGGGTGAATTTATAAATCGGGCACATGCGGGTTGCCGTGGTGATTGTAGTGCACTTCGAACACCCATGGCATTTTTCAACTTCCCCGCAAAATCCCTCGGGCCAGTTGAGGGCCTCGTCTTTTAGATCCTTTACCCCGTAACCATCGCCGAACCTCAGGTGTTTTTCTACCTGATGCTCATCATGGGTTGTGATGATTTCGGGGTTGCAAAGATTTTTTTTATCCAGCAGGCGTTTGGTTTCCAGAAAGAGGTCATAAATTTCCGGGTATTGTTTTTTGATATAAGCGCTGCGGATCCGGCCGTCTCCGTGTTCGCCGGATGCGGCACCCCCGAGAGAATGGACCAAGTCAAATACATCATCTGCCAGGGGCTTGAGCAGCCGGACGTCGTCGGGATCCTTGAGATTAAGCAGCGGCCGGGTGTGCAACAGTCCTTTGGCAATGTGCCCGTAGATGACAAAATCAATCTTGCGGCGGGTCAAGATACTGGTTAATCCCTCAAAATACGGTACCAGCTGATCCGTGGGCACCGCTGCATCCTCGATCAGCGGCAATATCCTTTTTAACCCTTTCATTTTGTAGAGAATGGGCATGGCCGCTTTGCGAATGTGCCACAGTTTTGCCTTTTCATCATCGGATACAGCCATGCGGATACTGGCGGCCAGGCCTTCCGATTCAAGGAGTTGTTGAACCTCTTGCGCCTGACGAGCGCAGGTTTGCGCATCAGGACCATCAAACTCGATCAACAGAATATTGTCGACGTCGCCGGGGATTTTATCTTTAAGACCGGGATCGTTTTCTCTGACAAGCTGCAAAAGAGATTTTTCCAAAATCTCAATTCCGGATGGTCCCATTGGCAGGATTTTCTGGACGGCTTTGGCGGAGCTGACAATATCA
>JAIVWA010000034.1:0-16288 GCA_049190255.1 Gammaproteobacteria bacterium
CTGATCCCTCAAATTCTTATCTTCTCACCTTCTTATCTTCTTTTAGTGTATCTATTTGACCATTCAACTAATTTTCTATTTGCCTAATCAACTATTCAACCAGTCAACTAACAATGAAGGGAGCGCACATGCCGAAATTTCATGAGGCGAAACTTATTGCTGAAGGTAAAAAGTTCGCATTGGTGGTCAGCCGCTTTAATGATTTTATCACCGAAAAGCTTTTAAGTGGTGCGTTGGATGCGCTTATTCGCACCGGTGCCAGTGATAAAGACATTGAGGTGGTGAAAGTGCCGGGAGCCTTTGAAATTCCGCCGGTGGCCTTGAAAATGGCAAAAACAAACCGTTTCCATGCCGTTATTTGCCTGGGCGCCGTCATAAGGGGCGCGACGCCGCATTTTGATTATGTCAGCGCCGAAGTATCAAAGGGAGTTGCCATGGCCGGCATGGAATCCGGAACGCCGGTTATCTTCGGCGTTATTACCACGGACACCATCGAACAGGCAATTGAACGTGCCGGCGCCAAGGCCGGTAATAAAGGATGGAGTGCAGCCATGGCTGCTGTGGAGATGGCAAATCTGTTTGAACTTATTGATTAGACAAGATCATGGGTACTCGTCGTAAGGCGCGTGAACTCGCCATGCAGGCGCTCTTTTACATGGACATACAAAACAACGCATCGGTGGAGATGCTGGCGCATTTCTGTGAAAATTTTCAGCCTTCGGAAAAATCACAACCGTTTTTTTTGAAACTGGTAAATGGCGTCCTGGAGACAAAGGGAGAGCTTGACGCCCTGATTGACCGCTTTTCAAAAAATTGGGACATCAGCCGCATGTCCTGTGTTGACCGCAATGTGATGCGCATTGCGGTTTTTGAATTACTTTACTGTGCCGATATTCCCCCGAAAGTGTCCATTAACGAAGCCATTGATGTCGGGAAAAAATTCGGTACGGAAGAATCCGGAGCATTTATCAACGGAATCATGGACAGTATCCGCGGCGAGTTGGAGAAAAGGGAATCGAGACAATCCCAAATCTGAAATCGAAAGCGGCTGTCATTTGAGCTGAACTACAAGGAGGAAGATGTGATTATAAAAACCCTGGTTGTTGGACCGATCCAAGCGAATTGTTTTATTGTCGGCTGTGATGAAACCCTGGAAGCAGTGGTTATTGATCCTGGAGATGAAGCCGATCGAATTTCACGTTTACTGGCCGAATCCAGCCTGACTGCTAAATATATCATTAACACCCATGGCCATATTGACCATGTCAGCGCCAATAAAAAACTGCATGAAATTACCGGTGCACCGATTTTCATCCACCCCCTCGATGCGCCGATGCTCGATCAGGTTGCTGCCAGCGCGGCCGCCTGGGGTCTTGATGCCGAAAATTCTCCGGCACCGGACAGAGAACTGCAGGAGGGAGATAAGATCACCTTCGGCAATATTACCCTGACGGTTATTCACACCCCGGGACACACACCGGGTGGGATTTCGCTTCACGCTAAAGATGATGTCTTTGTCGGCGATACGTTATTTGCGGGTTCTATCGGCCGCACTGATTTTCCGGGGGGCAGCTTTGAGACCATCAAGGAGAGCATCCAGCAAAAGCTGTTTAAACTTGGCGATGATGTCAGGGTCCATACAGGTCACGGCCCGACGACAACCATCGGAGAAGAAAAGCGCTCCAATCCCTTTGTCGGGGAAAACGCCTCCTTTTTCGGATAAAAGTTAGAGCGAAGAACCCAATAGTTAATAGTTTAGTAATTCTGCGTTCAAACGAAATGATGCTCGATACTGGATACTCGATACTCGATGAACGGCAGCCGACTAACGCGGTAGTTCGATTATCGAGCATCCAGACCTACTAATAACTATTAACAAATAACCAATAACGCCTGATTGAGTTTCACTCAATCAGGCGCGCCTGTGCCTCCCTGTATTCGATTCCCTGCCGTTTCAAGATATCGTAATAAATCATGATCTGTTTGACATAGATAACGGGCTCTGTGCCTCGACAGTATCCGTATTTAGCCTTTTTATAATATTTTCGGTATCTTAACAACGGCAACGTTTTGCTTAGCGCTTCCCATGAATCCGGATTTAGATTCTTTTTAATGGCCAGATTCCGGGCATCCTGGATATGCCCCTGGCCCACATTGTAGGCTGCCAGGGCGATCATCATTCGATCCTCCCCCTTTGCGCCGTCGTAAAGATCATACATGTTTTTTAAATGCAAAACCCCGCCATTGATATTATCCACCGGATTATAAATATCGCTAACTTTCAGGCTGCGGGCTGTGCGGGTGAGAAGCTGCATCAAACCCTTTGCACCGGCATGGCTTTTGGCCCATGGATCTAAATGGGATTCCTGGTATATCTGGGATGCTATCAAGCGCCAGTCGAAACCGTGCTTTTTGGCTGCTGCCTTGATAAACGGACTGTACCGAGATAGTTTGCTTTTGATCCTGCGGTGAAAGGCTCTTAAGTCAACGTAGTCGAAACTCTCAATATCTCCGTAATATTTATCGTAAATTTCATCAAACCGACCATTTTCTTTGATGGTTTTAAAAAAGGAATTGATTTTTTCTCGAAGCTGGTACGCTTCGGGATGCACCGCCCAGCCGAGGGGCTGCAAGCCATTGATCGCCCCAGCTATGACTACGCGGGGATAATGGCGCTGATTGAGCAGGGCAATATTGCTGTCGGCAACGGTCAATTCGATATCACCCTCTGCCACCTGCTGAATTAGTTCCTCGGTGAGTAAGTTCTTGTGCAGTTCAATGGTAAAATCAATCCCCTGCCGGCGAAGTTCCTCGAGACGCTCCTGGTAGGCGGTTGACGTCTGGACATGGATGGTCTTGCCGGAAAGGTCTTCAATATTTTTTATTTTTGGGCGGTTTCGATGAGAAATAATGTGCTGCTGGATGTCCATGTACCCGTCTGAGAAAGCGACCCGCTTTTGCCTTTTGGGGGTAATGGTTATTCCCGCTGCAATTAAGGCCGCATGCCCCTTCTTTAGCTCCGAAATCATTTTTTTCCAATTATCAACAATCTTAACTTTCAGTTCGACACCTAGATAATCGGCGAACTCTCTGGCCAACTCATACTCAAAACCCATGGCCTCACCCCGATAAAGATAATAGCAGTGGGGTGTATTTCGGGTGACCACCGTCATTTGTCCGGCTTTGAGGATTTTGTGGAGGGTTATAAATCGATAATCCTCGATGATCGGATTTATAGCGTAAAGTACGCCAATTACCCACAATACCAGAAGAATCAGCGCAAAGATGCGCGCTTCACGAAAAAATTTATATGTGCCTGATGTAATCATCTATGGTTATTATCGGCCAAAAAGCATTTTTGTTGAATGGTTAAGATCGTTTGGATCAAAACGCTCCCAGCTGGCAGGATGTAAGTTTAATATTCAGGGCCTCACAGGCGGCGCTAACGGTCATTTTGGGTACATTTAAGCGACTGGCAATGCTCCAGGCGTCAATGCAGGTCAGTTTCTCTTCTACCAGGGCTCCCCGGATCGCCTCTTCCAGCTCTTGGTGGGGGGTTTTAGGTTCAACGGCCTTTGTTTCCGGGCTATAACCGAACAATCCCAGCTGGCATTTCATTAGTTTATAATCCAGCAGATCAATTGTCTTTCCAATTTCAGCCGGAGAAAGTTTTAGTTCATCCGCAACCTGAAAGGCCACGGCGCATGCTACCTCACCATTTTTGGCGATTTTTTCAATTTTGTCTTTTGCCCTCGGATCTGCCTGAGCATCCGTCCCGTGTTTTTCTGAAAATTTTGGCCCGTTTTCACGTGTCATTGAAATACCCCCTTATCTGTTAAATATTTATAATTGAACGCGGCAATGTGCCCTTCCTGCATGGTTGGTGGAAATACCGAATTACCAGGATTGCGATCTTGGCGGGAAAGTTACGATGGCTGGTGTTTATCTTTGCAAGACAAATCCAGGCTTGAATAAAATGATCTGGTCTGATAATTCTAAAATCTTTAGAGCTTGAAATTTTGACCAAGTATATCACAAATTCACTTTTGTTTGCAATCTCCTAGTCGCCGGTTACTTGTTTCTTGGAGACATATGTTGATAGTTCAAAAATCATAGCTCATTATTTAGTGGTATATGGTATAGGGTATAAGGTTTAAGGTGTCGGGCGTAAGAAATAAGGTAAAAGAGTCTGATCCTTCAGCCCTATACCTTACACCTTATACCACATGGTCCCAGCGACCAGCTGCCGGAAACCAGTTACCAAAAACCGGAAATTATTAAAGAATGTTGTGATATGCCATTCATCGTTAAGCGGAAAAAAACACGACAGATACGGGTCGGCGGTGTTCCGGTGGGGGGAGGCGCCCCCATTGCGGTTCAGTCCATGACCAATACGCCGACTTCTGATGTAAGTGCTACCGTTTCGCAAATCGAGCGTTTGCAAAGTGCCGGCTGCGAAATTGTAAGGGTGGCTGTACCCGATGGACAAGCTGCGGATGCCATTTCGGCCATTAAAGAAAAGATCACGATCCCGCTTATCGCCGATATTCATTTTGACCACCGGCTGGCAATTGCCGCCGCCCGTGCCGGTGCCGATGGATTGAGGATTAATCCCGGAAATATCGGCAGCCATAAAAACGTAAAAGCCGTGGTTGATTGTGCCAAAGATGTCGATATCTCAATTCGGATCGGTGTCAACTCGGGCTCCCTTGAAAAGGATATCCTTGAAAAGCATAACGGTGTCACCGCCGAAGCCATGGTGGAAAGTGCCCTGCGCCATATAGAATTGCTAAAATCGTTTGACTTTCACCAGATAAAGGTTTCCTTAAAAGCTTCTGATGTGGCACGCACGGTGGAAGCTTACCGCCGTCTGTCTGTCGAAACCGATCTACCGCTGCATGTGGGCGTGACAGAGGCGGGTTCCCTTTACTCTGGAATTGTAAAGTCTGCTCTTGGCATCGGAACCTTGCTGGCCGATGGTATCGGAGATACGATTCGGGTTTCGTTGACCCGTGACCCGGTTGAAGAAGTCCGGGTGGGTTATGAAATTTTAAAAGCATTGGGTATTCGGCAGCGCGGGCCGGAGATTATTTCCTGTCCAACCTGCGGGCGTTGTAACATTGAGTTGTTTGATATTGTTGAACAGGTCGAAAAAGTCTTATTGACCACTTCTTCCACCATAAAAATAGCGATTATGGGCTGTATGGTAAATGGTCCCGGAGAGGCCCGTGAGGCTGATATCGGCATTGCCGGTGGAGACGGAAGCGGCATTCTTTTCCGCAAGGGAAAAGTCGTCAAGAAGTTTCCTCAGGAAAAACTGGTTGAAGTTTTGCTGAAAGAGGTGGAAGCATACGAGCGAAACAGCCACGGATTGAAGGACTGAGGACGAAAAAATTGTAACAGCTAAACCAACCGCAGAGTACGCAGAGGTCGCAGAGATTTTTATATCAAAAAGTTATCACAAAATTTTCCTCTTAATTATATATATTTATTGTATTATGACTTTCTCAGCGTTCTCCGCGATCTCTGCGGTGAACTATTAAAAAGATTCTATCTATACAATGGAAAGGAACCAAATGGGGAGTAAAGTGAAGACCGCAATAACACCGACAAGGGCGGAAGATTATCCGGAATGGTATCAACAGGTGATTAACGCATCCGATCTGGCGGAGCGTTCACCGGTCAGAGGTTGCATGGTCATCAAACCGTGGGGGTATGCGATTTGGGAAAATATCGTGCATGTGTTAGATGATATGTTCAAAGAGACCGGTGTCAAAAATGCCTATTTTCCGCTGTTTATCCCTTTAAGCTTTTTTGAAAAAGAAGCCCAGCATGTGGAGGGCTTTGCCACCGAGTGCGCGGTGGTTACCCACCACCGGCTCGAGAAGGGTCCCGAAGGCGGCCTGGTTCCGGCCGGCCCGCTGACGGAACCGCTGGTGGTTCGGCCGACTTCTGAAACCATCATTGGAGATTCATTTTCCAAGTGGGTGAGCAGTTATCGCGATCTTCCCATTTTAATCAACCAGTGGGCCAACGTGGTGCGATGGGAAATGCGAACCCGGATGTTTTTAAGAACCAGTGAATTTTTATGGCAGGAGGGGCACACCGCGCATGCGACCAAAGAAGAAGCCATTGAGCGGACCAAGCTCATGCTCGAGGTGTATGCCCGCATGGCGGAAGACTATTTGGCCATGCCGGTAATTCAAGGCCGAAAGACGGCCGCCGAACGCTTTCCCGGAGCGGTGGATACCTTTTGTATCGAAGCCATGATGCAGGATCGCAAAGCCCTGCAGGCCGGCACTTCTCATTTTCTGGGTCAGAATTTTGCGAGGGCGTCCGAAATCAAGTTTCAATCCGCCGAGGAAAGCGAAGATTATGTCTGGACCACCTCATGGGGTGCTTCGACGCGCCTGATCGGGGGCTTGATCATGACCCACGGTGACGATGACGGGCTCATTTTGCCTCCCCGAGTCGCATCGGCCCATGTTGTCTTGATGCCGATCGTCAGAAAACCCGAAGACAGGGAAAATGTGATGGGATATACTGAAAGGCTGGCGCAGCGTCTGAGAGAAAAATATTATCACCATCGCAAAATCGTGGTGGAAATTGATGATCGCGATATCGGGGGCGCACGCGGCTGGGACTGGATTAAAAAAGGAATACCCTTGCGGGTTGAAATCGGCCCCCGGGACATTGCCCAGGATTCTGTTTTTGTCGGGCGGCGCGATAAGGCGCATAATGAAAAAGTTTCCCTAAAAAGTGAGCAGTTTGTAGCCGAATTGTCTAATATTCTGGATGAAATTCAGGGAAATCTTTTTGCCAGGGCGGCGGCCTTTGGCCAAGATCATACCCTGACCATTGAGGATGCCCGGACCTTCAGCGACTTTTTTACCCCGCAGAATTTAGAAAAACCGGAAATTCACGGAGGTTTTGCCCGCTCCCCCTGGTGCGGTGAGGAAGCGTGCGAATTAAAGATCAAAGAGAATCTGGCGGTCACTATCCGCTGCCTGCCGCTTGAACAGGATACAGTTAAAGGGACCTGTATCGGCTGCGGCAAGCCGGGCACTATCTGGGCGATATTCGCAAAATCATACTAAAGATTGACGTTGGCTCCTGGCCCCTTGTCACCGGCGGCTGGTAAAAAAAGGTGTAAGGTCTAAGGTATAAGGTAGAGGGTAAAAGGCAAAGGGTATAGGGCGTAAGACGCAAGGAATAAGGTAACTGATCCTTTAACCCTATACCTTACACCCCATACCTTATACCACATATTTCCAGTGACCAGAGGCCAGTAATCAGTGACGAACATCCAGAATCGAGCATCGAGTATCCAGCATCGAGTATCGAGTATCGAGCATCGAGTATCGAGTATCCAGTATCAAGCATCGAGTGAGAATCAGCATTGATCCGAATCAACGACATCATAGACAAGATTACGGAATACCATCCGCAAACGGATTTGGATATCATTGAACGGGCTTATGTTTTTTCTGCCCGGGTGCACGAAGGTCAGATCCGCCTGTCCGGAGAACCGTATTTGTCCCATCCTCTGGAGGTGGCCGGAATCCTGAGTGACATGAAACTGGATGTGATCAGCGTGACGGCCGGTCTTTTGCATGATGTGATCGAGGACACCCCTGCCAACCCGGAGGAAATCGAAAAACTTTTCGGGCCTGAAGTTCTCCACATCGTTTCGGGTGTTACCAAACTCAGCAGTCTTTCTTTTCACAGCTCCCGGGCCCGACAGGCTGAAAGCCTTCGCAAGATGTTTCTGGCAATGGCCGATGATATCCGGGTTATTCTGATTAAACTGGCTGATCGGCTCCACAATATGCGGACCCTGCAATTCCATAAGCCAAACAAGAGGGTGGAAATTGCCCGGGAAACGCTTGATATTTACGCCCCCATTGCCGCGCGTCTTGGAATTTATTGGATCAAAAATGAACTGGAAGAAAGTTCTTTTAAATATCTCCAGCCGGACGAATATGAGCAGATTCAGACGCTTGTGGCCACGTCCAGATCCGATCGTGAAAAATACATGGAGACCGTCAAGAACTTCATCCAGAAAAAGATGGAGGAGACGGACTTAAAATGCGAGGTTCTGGGACGCAACAAAAACTATTTGAGTGTTTTCAACAAGATGATTTCCCAGAACCTTCCGTTTGAGGAAATCTACGATATCACTGCTTTTCGAATCATTCTCGATTCCATTTCACTGTGTTATGAGGCCCTGGGGCTGATTCACTCCATGTGGAAGCCGATCGATCACAAGTTTAAAGATTATATCGCGCGTCCCAAAGCAAATATGTACCAGTCCCTGCACACCACGGTCGTCGGACCCTTTGGCGAGCGCATCGAAATTCAAATCCGAACCTGGGACATGGACCGCGTCGCCAAATCCGGTATCGCCGCGCACTGGAGTTATAAAGAAGGAAAAAAGATTGATGAAAATATCAGCCAAAAATTTGCCTGGATTCAGGACATCGTCGAAAACCAGGAAAACTTTCGAGACCCCGGTGAGTTTCTGGAAAATGTTCGCATTGATCTGTTCCAGGATGAAGTTTATGTGTTCACTCCTCGCGGTGAAATAAAAACCTTGCCCAATGGCGTGACTACAGTTGATTTTGCCTACAAGATCCATACCGAAGTGGGTAACCAATGCACCGGTGCCAAGGTAAACGGTCAGCTGGTTCCGCTGACATATGAATTAAAGACCGGCGATATAATTGAAATCATCACCTCCAAAAATCATCATCCCAGCAAAGATTGGCTCAAATTTGTCAAAACCATCAAGGCGCGTTCAAAGATCCGGCACTGGATCAAGACCCAGGAAAAAGAGCGCAGCATGACCCTGGGCCGGGAGATGCTTGAAAAGGCCTTTCGCAAACAGAAGCTGAATTTTAACACCCTGGTTAAATCCGAGAAAATGGAGGAGGCCGGGGCCCAGTTCGGGTTTAAGGCCGTTGATGATTTGATTGCCAACGTGGGTTACGGGAAAATTACTCCCCTGCAGGTTGTTCGAAAAATTGTTCCTCAAAACCAGGAGGCCGCAGAGGGTGAGGCGTCCATTTTCAACAAATTCATTGGACGTGTGGGCCGCAAAAAGAAACTGAAAACCGGTGTGCTTGTCAGAGGGGTAGATGATATCCTCATAAAATTCGGCAAATGCTGCCAACCGGTTCCCGGCGATCCGATTGTCGGTTATATTACCCGCGGTTTCGGCGTTACCGTGCACCGGACCACTTGCATCAATGCCCTGCGCATGAATCCGGATCGTCAAATCGAAGTCGAATGGAATCAGGAGACCAGTGAGGTCTTCCCGGTGAAAATCCGGATAATCTCACAGGATCGGGTGGGGTTGCTGGCTGATGTCGTTGGCAATATCAGCAAATTCGGTGCAAACATCCTCCATGCCACCTCTGAAACCCGCGATAACCAGATGGTCGACAGTTTTTTTACCATCGGCGTTGAAGATGTCAGCCATTTAGACAAGATATTGTCTGCCGTCAGAAAGGTTAAACGCGTGCAGGACGTAAAAAGGGTAGGCTAGGAGGGCTCTGTCATTATAAATCCTTCTGTTGCAACTGGTTTAGAATTTACTTTGATGTTACGCTGAGTGTTAGGCTTTCTGAATGGTTATGGTGCTTTAACCACAGACCCCGACTTAATGCAACTGGTGCAGACCATCATCTTTTTGACTGTCCCGTTTGAAATCGTCCGCACTCGTTGAAGATTTGGATTAAATCTACGTTTGGTCACATTGTGAGCATGGCTCACATTGCTCCCCACCATGGGTTTTTTACCGCATATTTCACATATCTTGGACATGATTATTCTCCTTTATACCGGTTGTCATAAATATGTTCCGTTTGTTTGATTTTTTAAAAAGCAAAAAGGTGGTGCGTAACAGTCTAAAATTATTACAAACATGACAACCGCTATATCATTTTTTTTATTGAAAAAAATTATTAGAGCGTTTGGATCAGGCCATATTGGACGTTTGCGACAAACCGGAGAAGACCCAACAGACCACCACTATCGGAACGTTATTCTGACAAACGCTCTAAAGCGATCTCATCTACACTAAATGAGAGTGGGTGTAAAGAGTTTTTTTACCTGCTTTTGCAGGTATTGGATTGAATGCGATCAGATTTAATTTTTCCAATTTGAAAAAAGCTCGGATCGGCTGAAGACGTGATCAGGCCCGGTCTAGTTGGTCCCAGTTTCTACCTCCGGTGATAACTCGGCCTCGCATTTGGCTATATACTCCAGGGCTTTTTGGTGATATCCCACGTCCGGATAATCGGAAAGCACCGCCATAAAACGATGCAGGGCGGCTTTGTAGTGCTTTGATTTGTAATAAAAGACACCGATATAATATTCGTTGCCGACCAGGCTTTTTACGCAAGTGGTGATATGCTCAGCCCCGCTGCGAGCATATTTGTCATTTGGAAATTGTTTGTCCAGGCGCTGGAAGGTCTCGAAGGCCTTGAGGGCAGGCATCTGATCCCGATCGATGGTGCCGATTTGATCAAAATAGCACCGCCCTATCTGGTAGATAACATAGGGGATGGCCTCATTGCGCGGGTGCAGCTTTTCAAACTCCTCGTAAGCAAAAATGGCTTCTTCATAATTTTTTAAATGATAATTGGAATCGGCAATTTTTAGTTCAGCCAGAATGGCATATTTGGAAAATGGGTACCAGTCTTTTAATTGCTGGAATTGCTCGATGGCATCTTTGTAGTCACCATCTTCGTAAGCATCCATACCGTCCCAGGCCAACTGCTGGGCAGAGGCGCTAAATTCCTTGCCGGTGATGGCGTTCCAGCTCTTTTTAAGTGCGTTGCATCCGGAACCGACCAGCAAGATTATGATCCCGACAGCAATAAAACGTTTCATGTCCTTGCCTTGTAAGCGCTTGAACGGCAACTAACGGCAGGTCGACAAACCCGAAGGTACTCCCAGGGACCCGTCCTGTTTGAAGATTTCTTACAACAACTTGTTTATAGCCTCTTCCAATTTTGATTTGGCAACCATCCCCGTGATTTGTTCGACAACGTCACCTTCTTTAAAGAAAATGAGCGTAGGGATGGCTTTGATTCCGAATTTTCCCGGCGTAACCGGACTGTTATCGACGTTGCACTTGGCAAACTTAATTTTATCACCGAACGTATTCGCAAGATCTTCAACCAGCGGCCCAATGGCTTTGCAGGGGCCGCACCACGGCGCCCAAAAGTCGACCAGCACCGGCTTATCGGATTGCAACACTTCCGATTCAAAATTTCCGTCATCTAGCTCCATAATACCTTCTGCCATAACATTACATCCTTTCCTTGGATTGTTCTAAAGTACACGATTGCCGTATTATAGTGATAGGGATGTGGGTTGTCAACCTTGACCGAATTAAGGTCAGAGTAGCTTCAAAGTTAGCGTTGACCGATTCCGAGCATGGGATGGCAGTTGACTTCCTTTTTCCTATGGGCTATGAGCTGTGAGCTATGAGCATCACCCCGCGATGCGGGATTCCGCATCTATTTTATTATATCTAAACTGAGCGGTTCCAGGTTCAGGGTTCAGGGTTCAAAGGTTACAACTGATTGACACTACTCATAATTTTAATCAAAATCTGGAATACCCGTCATACCCAATTGGGTGAAACGGATTTATAACCAAATGATGACACGATCCCTTTGATAAGAGCTGTCTAAGGTTTTTCAACCCGGAACGTTGAACCCGGCTCGGCTGAGCTCGTCGCAGGCTGAACCGATCAACCTATGTTAAGGAGAAAGGGCTTATGAAAACACATGCGAGAGTCGTCGTGATCGGTGGTGGTGCCATCGGCACCAGCATCCTGTATCATCTGGCCAAATATGGATGGAAAGACGTCGTATTGGTGGAAAAGCACGAACTCACCTCCGGTTCTACCTGGATGGCGGCCGGCAACTGTTCTTTTTTTCACAGTAATTATTATTGTACGCGGGTTAATATGAAAAGCATCGAAATTTATCTGGGGCTCGAGGAAGAAACCGGCCAGTCTCCCGGATGGCATACCACCGGATCCATTCGCACCGCCGACAATCCGGATCGCATGGACGAACTGGGCTATATGTACAGTATGAATCGATGTTTGGGATTAAATGTCAATTGGGTCACCCCGGATGAAATTGCCGAATTGCATCCGATGATAAATATCGAAGGACTTTTGGGTGGACTTTACTGGCCGGACGATGGCGATGTAGACCCCAGCAGCATCACCCAGGCCATGGCCCTGGGCGCCAAAAAACTCGATGCCGAAGTCAACCAGCATACCCAGGTTACGGGACTGACCCGGAAACCGAACAGCGAGTGGGTCGTCCATACCGATAAAGGAGACATTACCTGCCAATGGGTGGTTAACGCCGCCGGTTTGTGGGCCCCGCAGGTGGCCGCCATGGCGGGTCTGGAAATTCCCTCTATCGCCGGAGAACACACCCACATTTTATTTGAAACCATCGAGGATGTCGTCAACCGCGATACCATGCTGCCGCTGGTGCGCGATCCCGATCGCTCCATCTATATCCGTCAGGAAATGGACAGCCTGATTCTGGGCCTATATGAAAACAAGGTGAAACAATGGTATCCCGAAGGGGTCCCCTGGGATTATGCCCAGAGCGAACTGCAGCCCGACATCGATCATGTGGTTGATTACATCGAACACGGTCTATATCGTTTTCCGATTATGGGCGAGCACGGTTTTAAGCATGTTACCGTCGGGCCCATCACTTACACGCCCAACGGCGATCCGCTGGTCGGCCCCGCCTACCCGCTGAAAAACTATTTTCTGGCCTGCGGTTACAGCTTTGGTATCACCCAGGCCGGTGGTATCGGACACTACATTGCCGGCTGGATGATGAACGGTGAGCCGGAGATCGACCTGTGGAGCGTGGACAGCCGCCGTTACGGGTCCTACGCCAACTGGGCCTATAACCATGAAAAAATCGAAGATACCTATCCGCGCCTTTACAGCATTATTTTCCCCAACGAATGGCGCGACGCAGCACGACCCAACCGCACCAGCCCCATTTATGAATATCAAAAGGCGGCCGGCGCAGCCTTCGGCGACTATTACGGCTGGGAATGCCCCAACTATTTTACCGATCAGGCCTCCGATCGCGATGAAACCCCGAGCTGGCGCCGCAACAATGCCTTCCAATATGTGGATCGGGAATGCAAACATGTGATGAACCATGTCGGGCTGCTTGATCTGACCCGATTCGCCAAAACCAGAATCAGCGGACCGGGTGCTGAACAATGGCTCAATAAAATGACCTGCCAGAAGGTCCCGGTAACCGAAGGCCGCATTGCCCTGTGTCCCATGCTGGATGACAACGGCGCCTTCAAAAGCGATATGACGGTCACCAAGGTTGGGGAGGGCGACTATTTTTGCGTAACCGCCAGTGTCGGCAAACGCCACGACCAGCACTGGATGATGCTCAATCTACCCGACGACGGCTCGGTGCTGATGGAAGATCTTACCTACAAACAGGGCTGTCTTATCGTTGCCGGGCCCCGGGCGCGGGATCTGCTGGCCAAGGCGGCTTACGGCGATGTGTCCAACGAGGCCCTGCCTTTCAGTACCAGCAAAGCGCTTTACGTCGGCCGGGTCAAGTGCCGGGTCAACCGCATGAACTACGTCGGCGAGCTCGGTTATGAAATCTTCCATCCCATCGAAAGCCAGATCTCGGTTTTTAAAACTCTCATGGCGGCCGGCGCCGAATTTGAGATCAAGATGTTCGGCATGTATGCCATGGATTCCATGCGGTTGGAAAAAGGCTATCTGGCATGGAAATCTGAGATGAACGTTCATCACAACCCGCTGGAGACCCATGTGGCCTGGACGGTGAAGTGGGATAAAGACTTCATCGGTAAGCAGGCGCTTGAAAAAATAAAGGCCGAAGGTGACAAGCTGCAACTGGTATGCCTGGACGTGGCCGCCGAGGACTCCGATCCCTGGGGCTACAATCCGATTTTTAAGGACAGCGACCGCGTGGGCATGACTTCCTCCGGCGGCTACGGTCACCGGGTAGAGAAGAGCATTGCCCTGGGTTATGTCCCGCCCGAGCTGGCCGACGCCGGCACCAAACTGGAGGTGGAGGTGTTGGGCAAAAAACTTCCGGCCCAAGTGGTTGCCATGCCCATGTATGATCCGCAGAACGAACGCATGAAAGCTTAGAAATGAATATTGAAGAATGACAAATGAATAATTGTGGAAGTCGCTTCGCTCCGTCTTTATTTTAAACGCCTGGTATTTTCAGCATGCAAAACCAGAAATCAGTAAATGAATATGATAGTATACCTTGCTTTTTTCTTTTAATAAAATCGATAGAATGCATTTACTTTAGGCATTTTAGACAATTTAGGCACTTTAGGCATTTCTTTTCTTAGGCACTTTAGTGCAATTTAGGCATTTTAGGCATTACTTTGGATAACTTGATTTTTACACAAAAAGATCTTGCCACATAATGAAAAAAAACAATTAAGATACTAAGGGGGAAGATATGTTCATCGTAGGAGAACTGATCAACGCCAGTCGCAAGCAAATAGGCGCGGCAATCGAGAACGGGGACAAGGACACAATTCAACAGCTCGCTTTACAGCAGTTTGAAAACGGCGCCGATTACATTGATGTTAACGCGGGCATATTTGTGGGCAAGGAAGCCGAGTATTTGAAATGGCTCGTAACAAGTGTCCAGGAGGAGATGGAAGCACCCTGCTGTATCGACAGCCCTGACCCCAAGGCCATTGAAGCCGCACTGTCTGTTCACAAGGGCACACCCATGATAAATTCCATCTCCATGGAAAAAGAGCGCTATGACGCATTGATGCCGATCATCGCCGGATCAGATTATAAAGTCGTGGCCCTTTGCATGAGTGATGCCGGCATGCCTGAAACGGCAGATGCCCGCATGGCCATAGCCGAAGAGCTGGTCAATAACCTGGTAAAAAATAATATACCGCTGGACAACATCTACGTCGACCCGCTGGTTCAACCCCTTTCAACCAATGACAACTATGGGACCGAGTTTTTGGAATCCATTGAAAGGATCATGCAGCAGTTTCCCGGTATCCACACGGTCTGCGGACTTTCAAACATCTCCTACGGTCTGCCTGAGCGCATGCTCTTGAACCGGACCTTTATGGTGATGGCCATAACCAAAGGTCTCGACGGCGCCATTGTCAACCCGCTTGATAAAAAGATGATGGCGGCAATCGTCACGGCCGAGACCCTGGCAGGCAAAGATGAGTGGTGCGCTGAGTACCTGCAGGCCTATCGTCAAAAAAAGTTTGAATTCTAACTAGGTGAAGGTTTTTCCAATACATTACATTCTCGCAAAGGAGACAACGATCATGAGCGAACTATTCGGGAAAATGGCTGAGTCTTTAATCGCCGGTAAAGTGGACGATGTTGTGAATCTGACAAAGGAAGCTGTTGACGCCGGCTCATCACCACAGGATATTCTGGAGCAGGGACTCCTTGCCGGAATGGAGGTTGTGGGTAAGCGGTTTAAAGCCAACGATATGTTTATTCCGGAAGTGTTGCGTTGTGCCAAATGCATGCACGGTTCGATGGAAATTTTACGCCCGCTGCTGGTGGAAAGCGGGGTGAAGACGGCCGGCACATTGGTACTGGGAACCGTCAAAGGCGATCTGCATGACATCGGGAAAAACCTGGTGGGCATGATGTTTGAGGGCGCCGGCTTTCAGGTAGTTGACCTGGGCATCGATCTGGAACCGCAGGCGTTTGTTGATGCTTTAAAAGAGCACCAGGCAAGCATCATTGGTATGTCGGCCCTTTTAACCACCACCATGCCCAAGATGGGCGAAACCATCAATGCCATAAAAGAGGCCGGCCTAAGGGACCAAGTCAAAATTATGGTGGGCGGCGCCCCTGTGACCGAAGATTATGCCAGGGAAATCGGTGCCGATGCCTATGCTTCCAATGCCGCCAGCGCTGTTGATAAAGGCAAAGAGCTGATGGGTTTGTAGATAAACATCTCGTGATTCCTGTACCATAGCTAAAATCCAGTAAATTTATGGTGTTCTGAGGATTGATCTCAACCATGGAATAATGGAATAGTGGAATGATGGAGTGGTGGGTTTTTTAGGGGCAAAGACCTTCTCTTACGATAAACCAGACAAGCCTGAATCTAACCTGACCAGCATAATGTCTTTGGACCGGTGAAAGCCAATGGGTAAAACAGGTGAGTATGTCGTCGGAATCGACACAGGCGGCACTTATACCGACGGTGTG
>JAIVWA010000035.1:0-15431 GCA_049190255.1 Gammaproteobacteria bacterium
GGTGATGCCCGGCGACAATGTAACGATAGAAGCGCAGTTGATAACGCCGATCGCCATGGAGAAGGAAGTCCGCTTTGCGGTACGCGAAGGTGGTCGTACGGTGGGCGCCGGTGTCGTCAGTGAGATTATTGAATAATAAGGAGTCCTTCAGGTGAGAATCATTGTTACTTTAGCATGCACTGAATGCAAAAGAAGAAATTATTCGACGACCAAGAATAAGCGAACAACGCCGGATAAGCTGCAGTTTAATAAATATTGTCGGTTTTGCCGAAAGCACACGCCGCACAAAGAGACCAAATAAACGGATGATGCAGGCCAGTAGCTCTAACGGTAGAGCGTCGGACTCCAAATCCGGGTGTTGGGGGTTCGAATCCCTCCTGGCCTGCCACACTTTTAAGAGTGAAGCTCAGAGCCTGAAGATCAAAGAATGAAATGACTTTATTTGGCTTTGATGAATTTAAAAGAAATCGAAACACACTCGTAAAAAGTTTGCTGTTCTGACTTTTTGTGAGGTTATCAATTTTAGGAGCGCAATGGGACGGATACAGCGAAAAAAAACGTCAGCGGCTAAAAAGAAGAAAAAACAGGCAGCTGCAAAACAGCCAGCCGTTGATGTTAAGGATTTAGATAAGCCTGGCGCAAAAAAAGTTACCCTGAGCGGGGGTTCCGCCAAGGCAATCAAGAATAAGCAGGCGGCGGCGAAAAGGCAGTTGGCCGTAGCAAGTCCTCCGGCGGCCAGGCCTAAAGATAATGTTTTTACCAAGAGTGCCCAGTTTTTAAGGGAGGTCAAGGTGGAGTTGAAAAAAGTTACCTGGCCGTCACGTAAGCAAACCATTGGCTCTACTGCGGTTGTCATTGCTCTGGTGATGCTCATTTCATTATTTCTGGGTGTAGTAGATTTTGGTATTTCCGGTTTGATCCGAATCGTTCTGCAATAGATTGAGGAGAGAAAACAGTGGCACTCAAATGGTACATAGTGCATGTGTATTCGGGCTTCGAAAATAAGGTGAAAGCAACCCTGGAAGAGCGAATTGTCGTTTCCTCTCATCCTGATAAATTTGGCGAAGTACTTGTTCCCACCGAAGAGATTGTTGAATTAGTCAAAGGGAAACGCAAAACTTCTTCCCGCAAATTTTATCCAGGTTATATTCTGGTCAGAATGGAGCTCGATGATGAAACCTGGCATGTGGTCAATGATACCGCCAAGGTTACAGGATTCCTGGGCGGGCGAAATAATCCGACAGCTATTTCCGATGAAGAAGCGGAACAGATATTAAACCAGATGGAAGCCGGCAAATTGAAACCCCAGCCGAAGTATTTTTTCGAATTCGGGGATGAAATTCGGGTTATCGATGGACCGTTTACAAATTTCAACGGTACGGTGGAAGAAGTCAATCAGGAAAAAGGTAAAATTAAGGTTCTGGTGAGCATCTTCGGCCGATCCACCCCGGTGGAACTCGATTTTGTACAGGTTCAAAAACTGTAGGCTGAATGCTCGATACTGGATAAAATGAGGATTATTTCCTTTAATATCGAGCATCGAGAAACGAGTATCCAGGATCTTGCTCATCTCGGCCCACACGTTGATTAAGGATGAATTTTTATTATTGTTACTCCCGTCAGCATACGGGAAACGGGTTAGGAGAGATTAGTTAAAAAATGGCAAAAAAGGTAATGACGCTCATTAAGCTGCAGGTTGAAGCTGGAAAAGCCAATCCATCCCCACCCATCGGTCCTGCGCTGGGACAACACGGGGTTAATATTATGGACTTTTGCAAAGCATTCAATGCCAGGACAGCGCAAGATGAAGGCATGATTATACCAGTAGTAATAACGGTCTACCAGGATCGATCATTTACATTCATCACCAAAACGCCCCCTGCCGCTGTTTTGCTGAAAAAAGCAGCTAAAATTGCTAAAGGGGCGGGTGATCCCAAAAGGGATCGGGTTGGTAAAGTGACCCGCAAACAGGTCGAAGAGATTGCCAATCTGAAAATGGTCGATCTCAATGCCAATGATCTGGATGCCGCCTGCAAAATCATTGAGGGAACAGCCCGCAGTATGGGAATTGAAGTTGGGTAAAAGGACGGGTTACGAGTCTTTCGATTTGGGATTTCGGATTTGGGATTTGGGATTGAAAAGATTGATAGGATGACTTGCGGGTTGCGCAAGCTGTGACGAGAAATACTATATAAGGAGATAATAAAAACAATGCCGAAGCGGGGTAAAAAGTATATTGAATCGGAAAAAAAGATAGCCGCCGGGTCGTTAAACGGTTTTGACGAGGCTGTGAAGATGGCGCTGGAATTATCTTATGTCAAATTTGATGAGACTGTAGATGTCGCCGTTCGCCTGGGTGTGGATCCCAGACATGCGGACCAGATGGTGCGGGGAACTGTCATTTTGCCGAATGGAACCGGTAAAGAGGTCAAAATCCTCGTTTTTGCCAAAGGCGAAAAAGAAAAAGAAGCGCTGGATGCAGGCGCCGACTTTGTTGGAAACGATGACCTGGTAGAGAAAATTAAAGGTGGGTGGTTTGGCTTCGACAAGGCAATTGCCACTCCCGATATGATGGGTACCGTCGGGAAAATTGGAAAGCTGCTTGGGCCCAGAGGGCTCATGCCCAATGCCAAAACCGGGACCGTTACTTTTGAGGTTGCCAGGGCGGTGAATGAACTTAAAGCCGGCAAGATTGATTTCAGGGTCGAGAAAGCCGGTATTGTTCACGTACCCATGGGAAAGGTTTCTTTTGGAGTTGAAAAAATCATCCAGAATCTTGTGGCCTTCATAGAAACCATCTTGCGTCTCAAGCCGGCATCGAGCAAAGGAACTTACCTGAGAGGGATCGCCATATCTACGACAATGGGTCCCGGAGTCAAAGTTGACACCGCGTTTGTCAAAGATTTGGTCAAATAGCCCTGGTGCAGTTGGATGTTCTGGCGTTCGAATCTGCCGCTAAAAACATCACAGGAGACGAATCAATTCACGATAAATTCTCAGATTAATAATCATTCTGTCAAAGACCGTAGGTTCACAAAATGGCTGACAACGATTGTGTATAATCGGCATTGCCGGCCTACCGAGGCAGATGAGTGGTTGTCTATTGAAAGCCCCGATCCATTGCGGTCGTATTCGCAAACCAGCTTTTGCCACTTTTCTCCGGTATTTTGTCAGATCAGGGAAGGAGGTGACATTAAAAATTGAAAATAGAAGACAAACAACAAATTGTTGAAGACCTGCGTGAAAGGTTTTCGAAATCCGCAATCATTGTCCTAACCGATTACAAAGGGTTGGATGTTGCTGCAATGAACGATCTGCGGCGCAAGCTCCGGGCGGAAGAAATTGAATATCGTGTTGCGAAAAACACCCTTCTCATCCGGGCATCGGCAGATAATGACGGCGCTTTGATACAGGATTTTTTTAAAGGTCCCAGTGCCGTTGCGTTAAGCTACGATGACCCGGTTGCACCGGCAAAAGTGTTAGCTCAGTTTGCTAAAGAAAATCAAAAACTTGAGATTAAGATCGGTGTAATGAACGGCAAGGTGTTGGACGCAGATGCCATCAACGCACTTGCGAAACTGCCTTCCAGAGAAGTGCTGTTGGGTCAGCTTCTGGCAACGTTCAACGCCGTACCGACATCCTTTGTCCGGACCATGGCTGAAGTTCCCAGAGGCTTTGTAAATGTGCTGGCTGCGCTCAAGGACCAAAAAGAAGCGGCCTGAGCTAATTGAGCGTTTTTCGCTCAATTAGGGTTTAGTCTTTTTAGTCATCACGTATTTCTATGGTAAAAAAATTAAATTATCCAAGAATTATTTGAATATTTAAACTGGAGGAAAAAATGGCGAAAGCAGAAATTACAAAAGAAGACGTTATTGAGTTTATTGCGAGTATGTCGGTTCTGGACTTGTCCGAACTGATAAAGGAAATGGAAGAAAAATTCGGTGTTTCGGCTGCTGCACCTGTAGCCATGATGGCGGCGGGCATGGGGGATGCTGCCGGCGGAGCGGAAGCGGCGGAAGAAAAAACAGAGTTTGATGTTATCCTGACGGCCTTTGGCGACAAGAAAATCCAGGTGATTAAAACAGTGCGAGCCATTACCAGCCTGGGTCTCAAGGATGCCAAAGAACTCGTTGACGGTGCACCCCAACCTGTCAAAGAGGGCGTTGGCAAAGAGGAAGCTGAAAAGATTAAGGCCCAGCTGGAGGAAGCAGGGGCACAGGTAGAGGTGAAATAGCGGTGCTATAACCCAAATGAAGGTATCCCGCGTTGAGGGTGCCGATAAGCAAATAATATAGGTTTCAGGTGTTACGAGTTACGCGTTTCGGGTTACGAGTTGCGAGTTTGACAGGCAGGTGATCAGAACCGGCGGTATCTGTCGTCTGTTCTCTGACACCTGAAACCTGACACCTGAAACCTTTTTCAATAAACAATTAACTATGGGAGATGCCATGTCTGATAGGCTTTTGGCAAACAAGCGCATACGCAAGAATTTCGGCAAAATACAAAAGATTGTCGACATCCCCGATCTGATCGGGATGCAGCGAGAATCATTTCAACGGTTTTTGCAAATGGATATTGCTCCTGAAAAGCGCAAACACATCGGTTTGCAAGCTGTTTTCAAATCCGTGTTTCCGATCAAAGATTTCACCGGGAGCGCATCCCTCGAGTTTGTCTCCTACCGTTTTGGTGAAGTTAAACACAGTATTGAAGAATGCATCCACCGAGGTATGACCTATGAAATACCTGTTCGTATCACGGCCAGGTTGGTGGTCTATGACATCGATGTTGAAACCGGTGTATCCAACATCCGGGATATAAAGGAACAGGAAATTTACTTCGGAACCCTTCCCCTGATGACGAATAAGGGAACGTTTATCATCAACGGGACGGAACGTGTTGTCGTCAGCCAGCTGCATCGCTCATCCGGCGTGTTTTTCGATCATGACAAGGGTAAAACCCATTCCAGTGGTAAAATCATTTACAGCTCCCGCATCATACCGGTTCGTGGTTCCTGGATTGATATGGAAATCGATCCCAAAGACATTGTCTACATCCGCATCGACCGACGGCGTAAGTTTGCCATCACCATTCTTTTCAAGGCCTTTGGCTACAGCGTCGAAGATCTTTTGTCCTATTTTTACAAATCGCAAAAAATCGTCATTCAAGGCAAAAGATTTTTCAAAGAATTTAAGGCCGAATTTTTAAGAGGCCAACGAGCGAGTAAAGATGTTAAAGACCCTGAAACCGGTGATGTTCTGGTTAAAAAAGGTCGGGTATTTGCCCAGCGGGCCATCAAGCGATTAAAAGCTGCAAGCGCGGACCTGATTCCGATACATGAAGACGAAGTCATCGAAAGGGCTTTTGCCGCGAGCATCTTACACCCGGAAACCGGCGAGGTCCTTGTTAAGGCAAATGATTCCGTTGATGAAGAAAACCTGGAAAAGCTCAGCGAGGCCGGTATCAATGAATTCGAGCTGCTCTTTATTGATGGGGTAACCGCAGGGGAGTCGATCCGGAAAACACTCCTGATGGATAAAGTTGAGACCAAAGAAGATGCCCTGATCGAAATCTACCGCCGCCTCAGACCGGGCAACCCGGCCACTCATGAAGTGGCTCAGGATTTCATCGATAACCTGTTTTTCAAGTCTACCTACTATGATCTTTCCGGCGTGGGGCGATTGAAGATTAACCAGCGACTGGGCATCAGCAGTGAAAGAAATTTAAATATTCTTCGAAAAGAGGATATTTTGCTGACCACCAAGGCACTGATTATGCTCAGAGATACCCAGGGCGTCGTTGATGACATTGACCACCTGGGAAATCGCCGCGTTCGGGCTGTGGGAGAGCTGTTGGAAAACCAATATCGTATCGGACTGGTGCGCATGGAGCGCGCCATTAAAGAGCGCATGAGCCTGCAGGAAGTCGATGCTCTCATGCCCCATGATTTGGTGAATCCGAAACCGGTTTCAGCGGTGGTTAAAGAATTCTTCGGTACCAGTCAACTGTCGCAATTTATGGACCAGACCAATCCCCTTTCCGAGACGACCCACAAAAGACGGCTGAGTGCTCTGGGACCCGGCGGGCTGACCCGGGAGCGGGCCGGCTTTGAGGTCCGGGATGTTCATCCTTCGCATTACGGGCGGATCTGTCCGATTGAAACCCCGGAAGGGCCCAATATCGGCCTGATTGTATCGCTGAGTACCTACGCCCGGGTAAACGATTATGGTTTTATTGAGACTCCCTACCGGGTGGTCGATAAAGCCAGGGTCACCGACGAACTCAAATTCCTGGACGCTTTCGAAGAAAAGGAGCAGCCAATTGCCCAGGCAAATGCGCCTGTCGATGATAAAGGAAAATACGAGAATCCTCTGGTCACCTCGCGGGTTGCCGGAGAGTTTACGATGACCAAGCGCGAAGAGATCGAACTGATGGACATTTCCCCCAACCAGCTGGTAAGCGTGTCCGCGTCATTGATACCGTTTCTCGAAAACGATGACGCCAACCGGGCGCTGATGGGATCCAACATGCAACGTCAAGCGGTGCCGCTGCTGATGAGCCAGGCACCTCTGGTTGGCACCGGTATCGAGGAAGTGGTGGCCAAAGACTCCGGTGTGACCGTCGTTGCCCAGCGTGATGGCATCGTGGTGGATGTCGACGCTTGCCGCATCGTGCTTAAACATGAGCCCTCTGAAGACCCCAGTGAAAAAGATGTGTCTATCTACAATCTTTCTAAATTCATCCGCTCCAACCAGAATACCTGTTTTAACCACCGGCCGATTGTTAAAAAAGGGCAGTGGGTGCCTGCCGGTCAAATTATCGCTGACGGGCCTGCCACCGAGCAGGGAGAACTGGCGCTCGGCAAAAATATAACGGTAGCGTTTATGCCGTGGGGCGGTTACAATTTTGAGGATTCGATTCTGGTCAGCGAAAGACTCGTCAAAGACGGTGTCTATACCTCAGTGCACATCGAAGAATTCGAAGTTGTTGCCCGGGATACAAAACTTGGCAAAGAGGAAATTACCAGGGATATCCCCAATGTCGGAGAGGAAGCATTAAAGGATTTGGATGAAAGTGGGATTATTCGCCTGGGCGCTGAAGTCAAATCGGGAGACGTCCTCGTCGGCAAGATTACACCCAAGGGCGAAACGCAGCTTTCCCCGGAAGAAAAACTTCTGCGTGCCATTTTCGGTGAAAAAGCCGGTGATGTTAAAGATACTTCTCTGCGGGTGCCGCCCGGGGTGCAGGGAATTGTTATCGATGCCAAGGTTTTCTCAAGAAGGGGTATTGAAAAAGACGACCGCACGCGTTTCATCGAAGATGAGGAGATTGCTGCTCTGGAAAAAGATCGTGATGATGAAATTAAGGTGGTTGCCGCGGTGGTTAAGTCTCAGCTTGAGGAGTTGTTGGTCGGCAAAAAAGTTTATGCACCTTTGAAAAAAGGCAAAAAAGTTCTTATCGACAACGGAGCCAAGATTGACGCTAAAATCCTGGCCAAAATTCCGATCGTGCAGCTGGAAGGGATCGTGTTAAAGGATCCCAAAATTACCCAGCGAGTACATGAAATTCTTGAACGTTACCGAGGCCAATGTGAGCTCTGTCGACTGGCCTTCGAGCAACAGGTGGGCCGTTACGAAAAGGGTGACGACCTGCCGCCCGGTGTGATCAAAATGGTCAAGGTTTATGTAACGGTTAAGCGCAAATTGTCCGTGGGCGATAAGATGGCCGGTCGCCATGGCAATAAAGGGGTCGTATCAAGGCTTCTTCCGACTGAGGACTTACCCTATTTCGAAGATGGCCAGCCGGTTGACATGGTTTTAAATCCTCTGGGTGTGCCGTCACGTATGAACGTCGGTCAGATCCTGGAGATCCATCTGGGGAGGGCTGCCAAGGGTTTAGGCGACCAATTGAACCAGTTGCTGGAAGAACAAAAAACGAAAGTCCTGAGGGATAAACTGAAGAAAATTTTCTCGGAAGCGACCGCCAAAAAGACCATTAACAGCATGGGTGATCAGGAACTGCTCGATTTTGCCTCTTTTTATAAGGACGGCGTTTTTATGGCCACCCCTGTTTTTGACGGTGCCAAAGAGGATGAGATCAAAGACCTTTTGGTAGAGGCCGGTCTGGACAGCTCAGGGCAAACCACTCTGTTTGACGGTCGTACCGGCGAGCCGTTTGATGACAAAATTACGGTCGGTACGATGTATGTGATGAAATTGCATCACCTGGTTGACGACAAAATTCATGCGCGCTCCATCGGACCTTACTCACTGGTGACGCAGCAGCCTTTGGGTGGAAAAGCCCAATTCGGCGGGCAACGCCTCGGAGAGATGGAAGTGTGGGCCATGGAGTCTTATGGTGCCGCTTATGCCCTGCAGGAGTTTTTGACCGTCAAATCCGATGATATGGCCGGCCGGACCCGAATGTATGAGAAAATCGTCAAGGGACAAAACGTTCTGGAACCCGGCATCCCCGAGTCCTTCAGGGTAATGACCAAGGAATTGCAGTCTCTGGGCCTTGACATCACCTTACTGGAAGGGGCGGATTAGGAAAAAATGGATCAGATCACCAGCAGTTTTGATTTGCACTCCCTCACCGACTTTTTGCTTTTAACTATAAATTAAACATATAGGAATAAACCATGGAAACTCTTTATGATTTCTTTGCTAAACCAACGGATCCTAAACGATATAATGGTATCCGAATTGCGCTGGCATCACCGGAACAAATTCGAAAATGGTCCCATGGGGAAATTAAAAAGCCGGAAACCATAAATTATCGAACATTTAAACCGGAACGTGATGGTCTTTTCTGTGCCAAGATTTTCGGTCCCACCAAAGATTATGAGTGTAACTGTGGTAAGTACAAACGCATGAAACACAGAGGCGTTATCTGTGAGAAATGCGGCGTTGAAGTCATTCAATCCAAAGTGCGCCGTGAGCGTATGGCTCACATCGAACTGGCCACTCCGGTTTCACACATCTGGTTTTTGAAAAGTCTGCCCAGCAAGATCGGCAATTTGCTTGATCTGACGCTTAAAAACATGGAAAAGGTGCTTTATTTTGACAGCTACATTGTGCTGGATCCCAAGGACACACCGTTAAGCAAGGGGCAATTGCTGTCGGATGACAAATACCAGGAAGCCTTGGAGACCTATGGTCCGAATTTCGAAGCCGGGATCGGGGCCGAGGCAGTCAAAGCCCTGCTGGAAAGCATTGATCTGGATGAGTTATATGACGAACTTCGTGTTGACATCCGTGAAACCGGCTCTGTTGCCAAACGGCAAAAACTGGCAAAAAGACTTAAGATTGTCGATTCCTTTAAAAAATCCGGCGTCAATCCGGTTTGGATGATCATGGATGTGATTCCGGTTTTGCCGCCGGATCTTCGTCCCCTGGTGCCGCTCGAAGGCGGGCGCTTTGCCACCTCTGATCTAAACGACCTCTATCGTCGGGTCATTAACCGCAATAACCGCTTAAAACGGTTGATCGATTTAAAAGCCCCCGACATTATTGTTCGCAATGAAAAAAGAATGTTGCAGGAATCTGTGGATGTCCTTTTTGACAACGGTCGCCACGGTCGTGTTATTACCGGAACCAACAAACGCCCCTTAAAATCTCTCAGTGATACCCTGAAGGGCAAGCAGGGACGTTTTCGTCAGAATCTGCTGGGAAAACGGGTTGATTATTCCGGTCGTACCGTTATCACGGTAGGACCGGATCTGAGACTTCATCAGTGTGGACTGCCGAAAAAGATGGCGCTGGAACTTTTTAAACCGTTTGTTTATTATCGGCTCGAGCAAAAAGGCCTGGTATCCACGGTCAAGAGCGCCAAAAAAATGGTGGAGCGCGAAATTCCGGAAGTCTGGGACACCCTGGACGAAGTCGTCAAAGAATACCCTGTCTTTCTCAACCGCGCCCCGACCCTGCACCGGTTGGGAATCCAGGCCTTTGAACCCATTCTCATCGAGGGCAAGGCCCTGCAGCTGCACCCTCTGGTCTGCACAGCATTTAATGCCGACTTTGACGGCGATCAAATGGCGGTGCATATTCCGCTTTCGGTGGAGGCCCAGATTGAAGCCCGGGTACTCATGCTGTCAAGCAACAACATCCTGTCTCCGGCCAATGGCAGCCCCATTATCGTTCCAAGCCAGGATATTGTGCTGGGGATCTATTATATGACCCGTGCCGTTGCTGGCGGCAAGGGCCAGGGAATGATTTTCGCCAATCCTGAGGAGGTTCGAATTGCCTATGATTCGGCTGCGGTCGGCCTGCATGACACCATCACGATGCGCATGCAGGGCAAACGCCATGAAACAACCGTAGGCAGAGTACTGCTGTGGGAAATCATACCGAAAGTCGACATTGTGCAGATGCGCCACATTCGGATGTCGACTGAAGGTGAGGTTAAACAGGTTCTGGCTCGACTCGATGCGGGTGAGGCTTTCTTGGATCTGGTGCATGAAAGTTCCCAGGCCCCTGATAAAGATAATGATGGGATCATCGGCAATCTTACCTTTAACGAATTTAAAGGCCTTTTCGGATGTGCGGATGCCGATGTGGATGCCCTGTATTCGCTCAACCCCGGGGAGCACAGCAAAAATGCCCTGGTTGCCGATGCCGGTTATCATCTATTCGAAGTATTGGAAAAACAGCCGGCGATTCCCTTTGATATCGTCAATCATGTCATGGACAAGAAAACGCTTCGTGAGTTGGTGGATTACGTATATCGCCACCTGGGGCCGAAAGCCACGGTTATCCTGTCGGACCGTTTAAAAGATCTGGGCTATAAATTTTCAACCCAGGGGGGGCTTTCCATTTCAATAGACGCCATGATCACCCCCAAGAGCAAAAAGACCATCTTGAGAAAAGCCGAGAAACAGGTCACCGAGATTAGCCATCAGTATACCGAGGGCCTGATTACCCAGGGCGAAAAATACAACAAGGTGGTCGATATCTGGGCCAAAGCAACCGATGACGTGGCCAATGAAATGATGGAAGCCATGAAAAAAGCCCCATCGGGAAAAAAGAGGGGTCAAGCGGCACAGGATGATAAAGGGAAGCCGATTGTCGAAGAGAGCTTCAACCCCATTTACATGATGGCCGATTCCGGTGCCAGAGGAAGCAAAGACCAGATGCGTCAGCTGGCCGGCATGCGCGGTCTGATGGCCAAACCGTCCGGTGAGATCATCGAAACACCCATTATCGCCAATTTCCGTGAAGGACTGTCGGTGTTGCAGTATTTTATCTCCACCCACGGGGCCCGCAAGGGTCTGGCCGACACCGCCTTAAAAACCGCAAATTCAGGTTATTTGACGCGGCGTTTGGCGGATGTTGCCCAGGATTGTGTGGTGCTCGAAAAAGATTGCGGCACGATGATGGGTGTTGAAGTTAAGCCTCTGATGGAAGGCGGTGAAATAATCCAGCGCCTGGGTGAACGGGTATTGGGGCGTGTGGCAACTGAAGATATTGTCGATCCCTTTAGCGGTGAGGTTATCTGTCGCGGTGGTGAAGAAATCGATGAAGATGTGGTGGAAAAAATTGAGGAGGCCGGTCTGACCAGTCTTAATATTCGTTCGGTTTTGATCTGTAAAGCCAAAAATGGCGTATGCTCCAAATGTTACGGACGGGACCTTTCACACGGCCGGTCGGTGGAAATCGGACAGGCGGTCGGTATCCTGGCCGCCCAGTCCATCGGTGAACCCGGCACCCAGCTGACCATGAGAACCTTCCACATCGGTGGTACGGCCAGTCGACGGGTGGAGCAGGCGGACATTCGCGCCCGGGTAAGTGGTACGATTAAATTTATTGATCTGAAAGTGGCTAAAAATTCTGAAAAGCATAAGGTTGTTATGAACCGGCGTGGCGGAAAATTTATCATAAGCGAAGGCGAGCGGGAACTGGAAAGCTTTCCTGTGATTTATGGTGCTCATCTGCAGGTCAAAGACGGCCAGAAGGTGAAAGCCGACGATCTTCTGGCTACCTGGGATCCGTTTACGACCCCGATTCTATCAGAAGTGGACGGAAGCGTTAAATTCGGTGATATTACCGTTGGCAAAACCATGCAGGAGAAAGTGGACCCTGTTACCGGTAAATCCAGCCATACGATCATCGAATCGAAAAGTGCTGACGAACGCCCCAGAATTTCCATCAAGGATAAAGACGGTAAGACAGCAAAACTTGTGGGTTCATCCGGTGTGGCCCGCTACATCCTTCCGATCAATGCTATTTTGCTGGTTGAAGAGGGAAATTCTGTCAAAGCCGGAGACGTCGTGGCGAAACTGCCCAGGGCTACCACCAAAACCACGGACATTACCGGGGGTCTGCCCAGGGTGGCGGAACTATTTGAGGTTCGCAAACCCAAAGAGATCGCGGTGCTCAGTCAAATTGACGGCTATGTATCCATCGCCAAAAGCACCAAAAAAGGCAAACAGAAAGTGACGGTAACCCCCGTGGATGTTGGTGAGAAGAAAGACTATCTCATCCCCAGAGGCAAGCATATCAACGTTTATGAAGGCGATTATATCAGAGCCGGTGAACCCCTTATCGGCGGATCCGCTATTCCTCAGGATATTCTCAACATCAAGGGGGAGGTTCCTCTGGCGCGTTACCTGGTTGATGAAGTTCAGGAAGTTTACCGCCTGCAGGGTGTTCGAATAAACGACAAGCACATCGAGGTGATTGTGCGTCAGATGATGAGGCGGGTCAAAGTTACCAGTGTCGGTGATACGAACTTTATCCTGGAAGAACAGGTTGATAAGGGCAGATTTGAAGCAGCCAACCTTGCCGTCATCGAAAAAGGCGACCAACCGGCAGTGGCCGAATCCCTGATTCTTGGAATTACCAAGGCATCTTTGAGCACCGACAGCTTTATTTCCGCGGCTTCGTTTCAGGAGACGACCAAAGTGCTCACCGATGCGAGTATTTCCGGGTCTGTCGATAATCTCAAGGGTCTGAAAGAAAATGTGATCATGGGCCGATTAATTCCGGCCGGAACCGGTTTGGCGGCTTATAGCGATGTTGACGTTGAGGTCGCTTAATCGTCCTGATGGATGACCGGCCTTGCTCATATGTCACGGTTCTTTGCCAGCTATGGTGACAGCGTACCGTCGTGATGAATAAAAACCTTAAAAAATCATTAGAAATTGTAATAAAAGGCTTGACATTATTTACCTTCATGTATACATATCGTCATTTTGCTACAGCATAAATTTCATGCAGGTTTCATCCGGAAAATGAGGAGAATATGCCGACAATTAACCAGTTAATCAGGAAAGGCCGGAAGCGGATCAAATCGAAATCCAACACCCCGGCGCTCAAGGGTGCACCCCAAAAAAGAGGGGTGTGCACCCGTGTTTACACCTCTACTCCTAAAAAGCCGAATTCCGCATTGCGAAAAGTTGCTCGTGTTCGGCTGACCACCGGTATCGAAGTGACTGCCTATATCCCCGGTATTGGGCACAACCTTCAGGAACATTCAGTGGTTCTGGTTCGCGGAGGACGGGTCAAGGACCTGCCGGGTGTGCGGTATCACATCGTTCGGGGAACGCTGGATACATTGGGCGTTGAAGACCGCAAACAGAGTCGATCCAAGTACGGGACCAAACGGCCCAAGTAAAAGAATGCGGAATGCGGAATTAAGGAATTCTGTCGTTCATAATAAATAACAAATAACTGATAACAGACAGTGGTGCATGTATGCCAAGACGACGAGAAGTTCCAGAACGACCGGTGATTTCTGACCCCAAATATGACAGTAAGCTGGTCACAAAATTTATAAACTGTGTTATGCGGGACGGTAAAAAAAGTACGGCCGAATCTATTTTCTATGAAGCCTTTAACATCATGGAAGAAAAGGCCAAGGAATCACCGCTGAAACTTTTTGAAAAGGCCGTGGAAAATGTTCGTCCGCTAATCGAAGTGAAGTCCAGACGGGTTGGTGGCTCAACCTACCAGGTTCCCACCGAAATACGCCCGTCACGGAGAACGGCACTTGGGATAAGATGGATCATCGGATTCGCTCGCAAAAGACCGGAAAAAGGGATGGCCATCAAGCTTGCGGCCGAACTGATGGATGCAGCCAATAACCGGGGTGCATCGGTTAAAAAAAAGGAAGATACCCACAAAATGGCGGAGGCCAATAAAGCGTTTGCCCATTTCCGTTGGTAGGGGGATTAAGGCGCTTAATTGTAATTTTTATACATTTATAAATTCAGGGCATATTTTTCATTGCGATGCCCTATGTATTTCTCAAAGGGGAGGACGGGAAGATGCCGAAGGCCAAGTTTGAGCGGACCAAGCCGCATGTCAACGTAGGTACGATCGGACATATCGATCATGGCAAGACGACGTTAACGGCGGCGATCACCAAGCATTTGGGATTAAAGGGCATGGCGGATTATGTGCCCTTTGATCAGATCGACAAGGCACCGGAGGAGAAGGAGCGCGGGATAACGATTGCCACCGCGCACGTGGAGTATGAGACGAAAAATCGTCACTATGCGCATGTGGACTGTCCGGGCCATGCGGACTATATCAAGAACATGATTACGGGAGCCGCGCAGATGGACGGAGCGATTTTGGTAGTGGGCGCCGATGATGGTCCGATGCCCCAGACGCGGGAGCATATATTGTTGGCGCGTCAGGTGGGCGTGCCGCAGATAGTGGTATTTTTAAACAAGTGTGACATGGTAGACGATGAGGAGCTCATTGAGCTGGTGGAGTTGGAGTTGCGCGAGTTGTTGGACAAGTATGAGTTTCCGGGCGATGACATACCGATTATCCAGGGCAGTGCGTTAAAGGCGTTGGAGAGTGATGATGCGGACTCCGAGGAGGCCAAGTGCATATTTGAGTTAATGGATGCGATCGACTCGTTTATCCCGGAGCCGAAGCGAGATGTGGACAAGCCGTTTTTGATGCCGGTTGAGGATGTATTCAGCATATCGGGTCGCGGGACGGTTGTGACGGGTCGAGTTGAGCGCGGCATCATTCACGTGGGCGACGATGTGGAGATTGTTGGGATTCGGCCGACGTTAAAGACGGTGTGCACGGGAGTTGAGATGTTTCGCAAGCTGTTGGATGAAGGTCAGGCGGGCGATAACATCGGGGTTTTGTTGCGCGGCACCAAGCGCGAGGAGGTAGAGCGCGGTCAGGTGGTGGCGATACCGGGCACGATCACGCCGCACACGAAGTTTAAGGCGGAAGTCTACATATTGAGCAAAGAGGAAGGCGGTCGTCACACGCCGTTTTTCAGTGGCTATCGGCCGCAGTTTTATTTTCGCACCACGGATGTGACGGGGATATTAACGTTACCCGAAGGCATAGAGATGGTGATGCCCGGCGACAATGTAACGATAGAAGCGCAGTTGATAACGCCGATCGCCATGGAGAAGGAAGTCCGCTTTGCGGTACGCGAAGGTGGTCGTACGGTGGGCG
>JAIVWA010000036.1:0-2811 GCA_049190255.1 Gammaproteobacteria bacterium
TAATTCATGGAAAGCTGTCTAATGTCGGTTGCGTGAATCGGACTAGGATGGTGCAATATTTCAAAGGATTTATTGCCTTCAATAGCGTGCCATTGGATAGCGCTTCCCTGAGGATCCGCATCAATAAACACCAAATTGTAATTCTTTTTCTTTAAACCAATAGCAAGATTAATAGCCGTCGTGGTTTTTCCAACTCCGCCCTTCTGGTTTACAAAACTGATGATCATTTCTGCCCTCCTTTTTTTATTTAAATGTCATAAGCCGGATTTAAGTGAGGTTTTTGCGCTTAAGATTTTGTTCTATGCCCCTTTGTTTTACTGTTCTGTATACGGCAACGGTTCTTGCTTATGTCCATATCCTTTTTTTGTCAAGTAAAAACCACACTATATGGTATAAAAGTTGATTTTTTTCCCAACATATAGGTGAGATAATGAATTATTATGGCGTTTTAAATACCCCTAACGTTTGTAATAGGGAGCTTCATTAAGGATTAAAGGAGTTCTGGGAAGCGACAATTGAGGGGTTTGGTTGTGGAACTATTTTTTAAATGAATTTTTGAATTTTGGTTTTTGAAAAATGAGGTTTTCAATCTTGCTATCAATCTCTGATAAAGTCTTTTTCATCGATAAGACGATACTCATATAGGCTTTCTTGCATCTTGAATCTGTTTTATTGGGGTCAGCCAGAAATTCTTTAAATTTTATAGAAATCTCTTTTGGCATAGTTAGTAAAAAATCCATAATCATATCAGACGCATAACTATTTTTAACAATTGCCTTCGAAAATCTTTTAAGATTCTCTCTGAATATTTTCTCAAGTCTTTTCCGTTCAGATCTCAGGTGCTCAAGTTCTGATTCTCGCTGCCAACGTCTGTGATCTAAAATTAGCATAACTAACGGAGTGATGCTTGCGATCATTCCGCCTATGATGACTCCAATCAAGGTGTCAGACATTTCTTTTTCCTTCCGGTTATCCCACTCTCCCGTAAGCATTCATTCACCTGCGGGGTGATATTGATAAAAGCACGTCTGGTTGGGACTTCAAACCATAGTTCTTTGCGGTAGCTTTTCATGGGTTTTTCCTTTTATTTTTATAGGACACGGATTTTCACGGATGAACACAGATTACGATTTTTATTTTTGGATTGAATAAAATTCGCGGCTGGAAAGCCGCTCCCACTACATGTAACCTCAACATAGGCGGGCACAGAGGCCCGCCCTGCGTGGTCTTCCGTGATGTTCGTTTGGTTCGTTGAGATCGTTATGATCGTTGAGATCGTCCCAACCACTCACAAATTCCAATTACCTAATCAACTAATCAACCAATCAACTAATCAACTAAAGCTTCTTTAAAAGCTGATTCGCCGCCGTCAACGTCGGGTCCCAGGTCGGCCCGAACGGGGGGGCGTAAGCCAGGTCCGTCTGGCTGTACTGGGCGACGGTCATCCGGTTGTGCAAGGCCACTGCCGGTCCGTTGATGCGATGGGCCACGCCTTCGGTGCCGACCATTTGTACGCCCAGCAGGCGGCCCGACTTTTTATCTCCGATCATGTTGACATAAATGGCGGTGTTGCCGGGATGCGCATGGGCTTTGGAGCGTGATTGGATCATATTTTCCACCGGTTCAAAACCGGCTTGCCCGGCTTCCTTCAGATTCAGGCCGGTCCGGGCGACCTCAAAATCAAACACCCGAAACACAGACGTTCCCGCCACGCCGTCAAGGGTGACATGTTTATCGCAGATATTATCCGCCACCGCCCAGCCGGCGCGGTTGGCCCGCAACGCCAGCGGTATCCACGCTTTTTCCCCTGTTACCACATGATAGGCATCGGCACAGTCACCGGCGGAATAAATGTTTTTATCGGATGTTCTCAGGCTGCGATCCACTGCGATGGATTTTGCGACACTCAGCTCGAGGCCGGCAGTTTCCGCTACCTGGCTGCAGGGTGTGACGCCGATTCCTACCAGCACAATGTCTCCGGTGAGATTTAAATCCGGGCCGATTATTTGCAGCCCTTCGGATGAGGTTTGAATACGATCAACAACATGGCCGGCATAGACCCCGACACCTTTGGATTCCAAACAGTCTTTGATAACCTTTGCCATGGATGGCTCCAACCACGGCAGAAATACCGGATTGGGTTTGACCATGTCGACGGCAATATTTAAATTAACTAAGGATTCACACATTTCAAGGGCGATATAGCCCATGCCGATGATGATCGCTTTTTTTACCGGGTTATCTTTTAAAAAGTTTTTAATTTTCCGCCCGTCGTCTAGATTTTTAAGTACAAATACTCCCGCTAAATCAACCCCCGGGATTTGCGGTGTGATGGCCGAGCTGCCGGTGGCGATCAACAGCCGGTCATAGGGAAATTCAAAATCTTTTCCGTCTGTGGTGCTGCCGGCAACCGTCTGTTTGTTCGGATTGGTTTCTTCGACGCTATGGCCGGTCAACAGATTAATATCCTGTTTGTCGCGAAATACCTGGGCATGACGTACAACCAAATCCTCGATGTCTCTCTCTGGCGCCGCCAGATTGTAGGGTATGCCTCAGGCGCTGTAAGATACGTCCATGGTTTTTTCCAGAACCGTTACCTCCAAATCAGGCTGATTACGCTTGGCGCGGCTGGCGGCACTCATTCCGGCCGCATCTCCACCGATAACGACAAATTTCATGGCTCACTCCTGCTATTTAAAGGTTAATCTGCTAAATCGACAATTGGTGCTAGTAGAGAGAATTCGCAAAATTTTCGAATATCTTGATTTTAATCCTTTAAATAGATTATTAATATTCTAGAATTGTTTAATT
>JAIVWA010000036.1:2821-15207 GCA_049190255.1 Gammaproteobacteria bacterium
TCTTTGCGTGTAGTTTTGGAAACCTCGTAGCGCCATCCACTATTCGTGGATGGACACTAACTAGTGTCCGTCCACAAATGGTAGATTTTGGTTCAGAGCAAGGCTTGAGCAATTTTGAAACCGGAGGCGTAGCGGGCTACGTCGAGGATTTCAAAAGAGCGAAAACGCCGCTCCGGGCCAAAAGATGCCGTTTGTGGATGGGCACTAGTTAGATTGTCTGACTGAGTTGCATGATGGTCTCTTGATTTTAGGCCCTTAAACAGATAATTACTATTCTATAATTTCTTAATTTTCAATCAGAATAATTTAAACCAAACCAAAATTGCTTTAAAATGGCAAGTAAGAAACATCTTATAAAAAGAATTGAATCCCTTCTGCCCGGAGTGCTGGCGGTTGATCGGCTGAAGGCCCGAAACGAAATCCAGCGTCTGTCTATGCGCAGGGGCAGGGCATGGCCGACGGAAAAAATTGAACAACAGCTGGCCGAACTCGAAAAGCGTCTGAAGGCATCAGCTCAAAAAAGAGACCGTCGCAGGGCCAATCTTCCGCCGTTGCGCTTTAACGAGGAGCTGCCGATTTTTGCCAAAAAAGACGAGATCATCGAGGCCATCGTGCGGCATCCGGTCATCGTGGTATCCGGTGAGACCGGTTCGGGTAAGACCACCCAGTTGCCTCAATATTGTCTGGCGGCCGGTCGGGGAATAGACGGCCTCATTGGATGCTCCCAGCCCAGAAGAATTGCGGCAACAACGGTTTCCCGACGGATCGCCGAAGAACTGGGGCAGGAACTTGGTCGGGCTGTTGGTTACAAAATTCGTTTTAAGGACCGAACCCGAAAAGACGGTTACATTAAAATCATGACCGACGGCATGCTGCTGGCCGAAACCCAGAGCGATCGGTACTTGAGCGCCTATGATACGATCATTGTCGATGAGGCCCATGAGCGCAGCCTGAACATCGACTTTATTCTGGGAATTTTGCAAACCCTGGTGAATAAAAGAGATGATTTAAAGCTGATCATTACTTCGGCCACGATCGATACCGAAAAGTTTTCCAAAGCCTTTGGGAATGCGCCGATCATCGAGGTTTCCGGCCGCATGTATCCGGTCGACGTCCAATATATTGCACCTGAAACAGACCCGTCACCCAACGGCGAGCTGACCCATGTGGAGCTGGCAGTGCAGACGGTGAATCGGGTTTTGAATCAAAGTCGCGCAGGGGACATGCTGGTATTTATGCCCACCGAGCAGGATATTCGCGAAACCTGTGAACTGCTTGAAGCCCTGACGCCGGAAGGAACCCGGGTGATGCCACTGTTTGCCCGGCTGACCGCTAGGGAGCAGTCCCGGGTGTTTGCGCGCCTTTCCCGGCGCAAGATCATAGTCGCCACCAATGTCGCTGAGACTTCCATCACCATTCCGGGGATCAAGTATGTGATTGATTCGGGTCTGGCGCGTATCTCCCGCTATTCCCCCAGAACCCGGACAACCTCGTTGCCGGTGGTTCCGGTTTCCCGGAGCAGTTGCGATCAGCGCCAAGGCCGTTGCGGCCGTGTGCAAGATGGGGTTTGCCTGCGGCTTTATTCGGAAGACGATTATCAAGCCCGCCCTCAATTCACACCACCTGAAATTCTGCGGGCCAATCTGGCCGAGGTTATATTGCGGATGATTTCATTAAAACTCGGTGATGTATCGGATTTTCCCTTTATCGATCGTCCGGATTTAAAAAGCATCAAGGACGGATTTAATCTTCTTTCTGAGCTGGGGGCGATAGCGCAAAGCGCAGAGCGCAGAGGGCAGAGGGTAGAGGGCAGAGGGCAGAGAGCAAAGGGCATGGGGCAGGGCGCAGAGAGCACAGAGGTCAGAAGACAGAAGACAGAGGACAGATGACAGATGACAGAAGACAGAGGACAGATGACAGAGGACAGAAGACAGAGGACAGAAGACAGAGGACAGATGACAGAAGACAGAGGACAGAGGACAGAGGACAGAGGACAGAGTTGCTGATACCTTATATGAAACTTCAGGTGGCCGGAACAGTGAACAGATTGAACCCGCCTCAGGCGGATCGAATATTGATGACGCTACGCTCTATCTATTTTAAAACGAACGAACCGCAGAATGTCGAAGTGTGGTTTCGCTTTGTTCAGTCCTTTTAATAAAATGGACCGTTCGACACAAAAGCTCACGACAGACAGAATTCCTTAATTCGATCCGCCTTCGGCGGATCAATCGACACTTGTCCGCCTCTGGAGGATTCGACATTTGTACGGAATGAATGGACGCAACCCAATTAAGATAAAATGCACCACTACTCCGCGGGCTGTTGTTCAAGGATGCTTTCGGGCATCATATCGATAAATCGCGAGGGACGGTTTAACATCGTCCCGCTACTGTGGTCATAGACCTGTCCCGGATAGGTGAAATAAAGATTTTCCCGGGCGCGGGTTGCGGCAACGTACATCAAGCGCAATTCTTCTTCAAGATCCTCATCCTTGTACAGGGATTGCGAGGAGGGAAATCGCCCGTCCAAGGCCCAGATAATGAAAACAGTGTGCCATTCCAGTCCCTTGGCCGAGTGGACCGTGGAAAGGACCAGCCGGTCCTCCGGGGGCGTTTCGGTTGAAAGCCTATTCCCAACGCTGTTGTTAGGCGGCTCCAAAGCCATATCGGTTAAAAAGTGTTCCAGATTGCCATAGCGTTCCATGATGGCGTGCAATTGTTCGAGATCTTTTTCCCGCTTAGGATGATCATCATGACGTTCCTTTAAGATGGGCAAATAATACTTGATGATGGCCTCTCCCATTTTTGCAACGGGCATTGGCTCGCTATCGAACTGTGAAAAAAGGTCTTTAAGCCGATTGAGGCCTTGGGCCGCAGCGGTCTGAAAGTTCATCGTCAGCAAACCGGTGGTGCCCGATCTTTCATTCTTAATCGCTTCAAAGATCTTTTGAGCTGTTGTTGGGCCTATCTTGTTGATAAGAAGTAAAATTCGATACCAGCTGATGCGGTCATGCGGGTTGGAAATTACCCGCAGATGGGCCAGGACGTCTTTAATATGGGCCGATTCGACAAACTTGAACCCCCCAACCTTGATGAAGGGAATTTGTTCCCGGTTCAACTCGATTTCAAGATCAAAGGAATGAAAACCTGCCCGGAACAGAACCGCAATTTTATCCAGGGCTATCCCCTTCTGATTTAGCTCCTGTATCTTGCGAACGACAAACAGTGACTGGCTGTTTTCATCCCAGGCATTTACCAGCACCGGTGTTGATCCACCGGATTTCCGGGTAAACAGCGTTTTTGAATATTTTTCTCGCGCCTGGTCGATGATGACGTTTGTGAGGTTCAAAATAGGCTGAACACTGCGATAGTTTTCTTCCAGGGTGATGATGCGTGTTCCCGGAAACATATTGGGAAACTCCATGATGTTTCTAAAATTGGCGCCCCTGAAGGCGTATATACTCTGGGAATCATCTCCTACTACCATTATGTTTTGATGAACACCGGTCAGTAAATACAAGATTTCAGCCTGAATTTTGTTCGTGTCCTGGTATTCATCGACCATTATATAATGAAAAGATGAAGATATGCGATCACGGATATCGGGATGGGTTTTTAAAAGCTGCTGCAGATATACGAGAAGATCATCAAAATCAAGAAGTTGATGTTGGCTTTTGTGGCGTTTATAAGCCTGGAATAGGGTGACGATAGCTTCCATGTCGGAGGACAAATGGGGATAGTCGTCGTAGACAACATCTTCAATCGTTGTCATTTTATTGACTGCCCGGCTGAAGATGCTGGCCAGCGTATGTTTTCGCGGAAATGACCGATGTTTCGCCGCCGCATCTATTTCCTTTCGCAGGATGCTGATCGCAGCTTCGGCATCGACGCGATCCATAATTGCAAAACTCGGGGGAAAGCCCAGATGGGAAGCATATTTTCTCAGGATCGTGTTGCCAAACGAGTGAAAGGTGCCGCCGGCCACTTGGCCACATCGGCTATCCAGCAATTGGGTGGCCCGCTGCAACATTTGCTGGGCAGCCTTGCGAGTGAATGTCAAAAGAAGAATAGACGACGGGGGCACGCCTTCTTCCACCAGTCGGGCCACCCGATAGGTCAGGGTGCGTGTTTTTCCGCTGCCTGCTCCTGCAATTACGAGTAGGGGCCCTTCGGTGGCAGTGATTGCTTCATATTGCGAGGCATTCACCTGGGCTTTATACTGAATGCTAAAGTTGCTGCTTTGGGAACGAGAAGATTGGCTTGGCATTATAGGAATCTATAGAATTTACTTTCTACCTTCATTTATAGACAGGACGCCAACCTTTCATATTCTCCGTGCTTTGTCAACTGCTTCGCAGCGGAATCCTGACACCTTATATGAAATTACATGAATCCAATGTCATTTTCGTGAACTTCCACACGCTGTAGCAAAGTACGGACTTCGTCCTCGTCCCTCGTCCTCGATAAAATTCTGATTCCCGAGGACGAGCACGAGTACGAGGACGAAAGGAGTCAGATTAGATCGCATGCATAAGCCCTGCGCCTTTTCTTATTTTCCGCATTCCGCATTCCAACTTCCGAATTCCCTACACCCTATACCTTTTCCTTTTGCCGGGCCCTATGGACCCGGATCTTTACTGCCGGCAGTGTTGACTTTCCATATAAGCTGTCTTACTGTTCGGAAAGACTGCTTCAAGAAGAAGATAATGGAGTAAAAGTAAAAGGAGGAAATACCCATGCAGAAATTACAGAGTCAATTAAAGACAGTTTCCAAATCGTTGGCCGCCCTATCCAAACAGGTGGAGCGGATTTCAAAACAAGTCGATAAGCTTCAACCTGCAAAAAAAGCAGCAGCAAAACGCAAGACTGCTCCGGCAAGCAAACCTGCGCCGGCACGCAAGACTGCTCCGGCCCGCAAACCTGCCGCCAGAAATGCTGCAGCTGCTAAGGGCAAAACCGTGCTGGATACCGTATTTGATGCCATTAAACGAAATAAAAAAGGCGTTACCGTTGCCCAGCTGAAACAAAGAATAAAACTCGATGCCAGGCAGCTGAGCAACGCCCTTTACAAACTGACTAAAAAAGGTCAAGTCCACGCCAAATCTCGCGGTCTGTATATGAAAAAGTAATTTCTTTTTTCGGATCGCCCGAAATCATCGATAAAAAAGTCTTCAGTCCGCATCTCTGACCTTTGCGGTTGAAGGCTTTTTTGTTGTATGAAACTTCATCACCAAAGTTTCTTTTTCGATTTGACCGGCAGTTTTTTTGGCCGGCGGGTGGGCTGAACCTTGAACCTTTAAATCTCTGAAGCCCCAAATCCGAAACCGTAACCTGCAATTCGCACCCCGCAACGCGTATCCCGCACCCCGTAACCCGTAACTCGCACCGCGCAACCCGTAGTCCCAAATCCGAAATCCCCAATCGAGAAAATCCCAAATCCGCAATCCCATTTCCCTGTTGCCTGTTGCCGATCTATTTGGTATGAGAATAGGCTTAATTTATTCTTGAAAGGACAACCTATGAGCAACCAGGTGATCTCTGCCGATCCCTTAAATAAAATATGGGACTTTTTCACATCGGTGCGGCTGACCATCGTTCTTCTTTTAACCCTGGCCGCGACATCGATTATCGGAACCCTGATCCCCCAAAACCAGGAGCCGGCTGCTTACTTTCAGGCCTTCGGGGGATCTTTATACCGTCTGTTCGACCTCTTCGGTCTTTTCGACATGTACCATTCCGGGTGGTTTCAGCTTCTGATCCTTTTGCTGACCATCAATATCATCGTCTGCTCCATCGACAGAATGTCCGCCAACCGGCGAATACTGTTTGTCAGAAAACCTTCTTTTAACCTGGCCCGATACAGAAATCTTAAATCTAAACAAAAATTCAAGGATGATCGTTCCACGGATCAGTTAAAAGAGGTTTGCCAGGCGTATATCAAACGGCATTTTCGCCACAGTCAGGTTGAAACCACTGATACCGGCTATGCCATCTACGGAGAAAAAGGCCGCTGGACCCGCTTTGGTGTCTATATGGTCCATTTAAGCGTCGTTCTTTTGTTGATCGGTGGATTGATCGGCTCAATTTTTGGCTTTGACGGGTGGGTCAATATCCCCGAGGGCGAAAGCGCCAGCCGGATTCAATTGCGAAGCCAGGCACAGATGATACAACTCGATTTTGAAATCCGCTGTGATGATTTTGACGTCAGTTTTTATGATACCGGCGCACCCAAAGAATTTCGCTCGGCACTCACCATCCTGGAGCAGGGCCGCGAGGTTTTAAAAAAAGATATCATTGTCAATGATCCTCTGCGTTACAAAGGCATCAGCCTGTATCAGGCCAGTTACGGACAACTGCCTTCCGATAAATTGGTCTTGAGTTTTACCAGCGCCAAAACCGGAATGATTTACACCCGCAACGCCGGCGTAAATCAGACAGTGACCCTGCCGGAAAAACTCGGCACCTTTGTTCTCAAGGAGTTGCGGGCCGCAGCCAAATTTGGAGACCATGATATTGGAGAGGCCTATATCGGTGTCCTGACGCCTCCCAACGGCGATCCGCAGGAGGTCTTCCTTCCGCTGCGGTTCCCCAGTTTTGATAAAATGCGCAAAGGCCAGGTGGTAATAGCGGTGGTGGACCAGGTTCAGCGTTATTACACCGGGCTTCAGGTGGCCAAGGATCCCGGTGTCTGGGTCGTTTATGTCGGATTTATTTTAATGATTATAGGCTGTTATATAACTTTTTTCATGCAGCACCAACAAATCTGTGTGGAACTGGCTTCCGGCAGCAAAACCGAGGTTATCGTGGCCGGCACAGCCAATAAAAACAAAATGGCGATGCAGACCAAAGTTGACAGAATTGCAGAAAAACTTGCCCGGTTGGAACATGAAACCTAAAATCGCCTAGGGCATAGGGCAGAGGGACTTGAATGCGGAAGTCGGAATGCGGAATGCGGAAGTCGGAATGCGGAATGTGGAATTCGGCCTCCGGCCCATAGGGGCGGGGCCTACGCCCCGGCGGGAAGTCGGACCCGTCGTCGTCCGATAGGGCGGGACTATGCCGCGGCTAAAGATGCGGAAGTTGGAATTTGGATCAACTAATAACCACTAAACGTATTAACTAATTTTTAGGGAAGAGAGAAATATAATGAATAGTTCCGGGGTTTTATCTGTTATCACCTTTGTGTACGGCTTGGCGGGTTTTGGCTATATTTTCGCCTGGGTATTCAAGAAACCGTCCGTGAGCAAATTGGCAACCTGGGTTGCCCTCCTCGGGCTGGCCGGCAACATCATCGGTATCGGCATGCGCTGGGTGGAGTCCTACCAGATGGGCTTTGGCCATGCGCCTTTGTCCAATCTGTATGAGTCGCTGGTATTTTTTGCCGGCACCATCGTATTAATTTGTCTGGTTATCGAGCGCAAATACAGCAATCGAGTGATCGGGGCCTTTGTCACGCCCCTTGCCTTTCTGGCAATGGCCTACGCCTCTTTGTCCCCCAACATCAGTGATCGTATCCAACCGCTGATTCCCGCCTTAAAAAGCAATTGGCTGATCGCCCACGTGATCGCCTGTTTTATCGGTTACGGGGCCTTTGCCGTCGCCTTTGGCGTCAGTTTGATGTATTTAATAAAGCAGAAAAGTTCAGCGAATAGCGCTTCAATGATGAGTCATCTGCCCGATGCCGGCGTATTGGATGAATTAAACCACCAGCTGGTCATGTTTGGTTTTCTATTTTTGTCGATCGGGATTATTACCGGTGCCGTTTGGGCCAACTCCGCCTGGGGGCGATATTGGGGCTGGGATCCTAAAGAAACCTGGTCACTGATTACCTGGTTTGTTTACGCCACCTTGCTGCATGCCCGCATGATGCGCGGCTGGCGCGGCAGACGCACTGCGATTTTATCAATCAGCGGATTTGCGGCGGTGATGTTTACTTATTTTGGTGTTAATTTGCTGCCCGGATTACACAGCTACGGGTCTTTTTGACCCTGATTTTTGCTTGACAAAATTTGGACCAATAAGGTACTAAACCGCAGGTTATTTTCCCATGGTGGAGAAGCATATATATTTCTTGTTTCTTCAGGCGTGTATCATCACCAACTTTAGCACAACGGAGTTTCTATGAGCACAGAGGATAAAGCCAACGAGGTTTCCGCAGAAGCTCAGGACCAAGAGCCAATCGCCCCTCCAACCGCCCCCGAGCAGACCGACCCCGGTCAGGGTGCCGGTGGTCCCATTACCCTGTTTTTCATACTCGGGCTGGTGGCCAGCCTGGTGCTCGGATGGGTTATCTTCCCTCAACTTCTCTATTCCCAAAAAAAGCAGCCCGTCCAATTCAATCACCTACTGCACAATGAAATGGTTGATGAGAGCTGTCAAAGCTGCCATTTTTTCCGGGAGGACGGGACCTATTCCGGGGTCCCGAAGCTGGCCCAGTGCATAGACTGTCATGAAGAGGTGCAGGGGGAAAGTGAAGAGGAGGCAAAATTCGTCAACCAGTATGTTCTTAAAGGCAGGGAAGTCCCCTGGTTGGTGTATGCCCGGCAGCCGGATTGCGTATTTTTCTCCCATGTGGCCCATGTTAAGATGGGCCAAATGGACTGCGTCACCTGCCATGGCGACATCGGCGAATCTGAAAGCTTAAAGCCCTATGAAGCCAATCGGATTACCGGCTACAGCCGGGATATCTGGGGCAAAAACATCGCGGGGATTAAATTTAATTCGTGGGACCGCATGAAAATGGATGATTGCTCTGAATGTCATGTGCGCAGCAACGTCAATCAGGGAAGTGTTCAGACGAAAAGAGGCGGTTGTTTTGTATGCCACAAGTAATTCAGGTGATAGACGCGTGAGTTGTTAAGCCCATTGACTTGGAAGCTTAACCCCACAGTTGAGTTAGAAACCAATTGGGAGTTATCTGTTATTCGTTAACAATTAACACCTCATTGAGCATTTTTCGCTCAATTAGGGTAGCACCGAATAGATTAAATAACTACGGGGATGATTCAATGAAAATAGACAGAAGAAGTTTTTTGTCCTTTGCTATTGGAGGTGCCGCCGGTACGGCGCTTTCGCCGTTACCGTGGAAGTTGATCGATGATTCTGCCATTTGGTCTCAGAATTGGGCCTGGACCCCGGTTCCGGAAAAAGGTGAAACCACCTATGTCAATTCCACTTGTACTCTGTGCCCGGGGGGGTGCGGTATCAGCGTGCGACGGGTCGCCGACAGAGTTGTCAAAATAGAGGGGCTGAAGGACCATCCGGTCAATGACGGCGGTGTATGCATGCTGGGCCTGGCAGGGACTCAGCTTCTGTACGGGCCGAATCGGGTGCAGACTCCCAAAAAGAAGGTTAACGGGAAATGGCGCAACATCTCCTGGGATGCCGCGCTATCCGAAATTGTCGAAAAACTGGGTGATTTAAGATCCAACGGGAACTCACATACCCTGGCCTGTATTTGTGATTCAGACAGAGGGACGGTGCCGGAGCTGCTGAATAGATTTTTAACGGTCTACGGTTCTCCCAATTTTATCCGAACGCCCTCGATCCAGGACAATTATGAACTGGCCCTGTACCTGACCCAGGGTGTCCGCGCGATGCCGGGATTTGAAATCCAGGACGCTGATTTTATTTTAAGCTTTGGCAGCGGGTTGATTGAAGGCTGGGAATCCCCGGTTTACATGTTCCGGGCCAAAAGTGCTTTGAAAGAAAAGGGCGGGCGAATGGATCAAATTGAGCCCCGCCTTTCCAAAACTGCCGCCAAATCCGATAAATGGATTGTGGTCAATCCGGGAACCGAAGGCGCGTTGGCCCTGGGGATGGCCAATGTTATTATTGACGAGGGATTATTTAACCGGGATTTTGTTGACAACTACTCGGCCGGATTTGCCGAATATAAAAAACTTGTCATTGACGGATTTTCGCCCAGCATCGTTTCTAAAATGACCGGGCTGGATGTTGCCGTTATTGCCGGCCTGGCCAGAGATTTTGCAGGTTCCCGCAAGCCGCTCGCCATTTGCGGAAGAGGGGCCGGGAGAAATCCAGGCAGCCTGCAGGATTTTTTGGCGGTCCATATATTAAACGCGCTGGTCGGCAGCATCAACCGGGGCGGCGGTATCGTGGCGGTACCTGAGCCCGATTACATCGACTGGCCCGAGGTCGAAATGGATGCAACCGCCTCCGCGGGAATGCAGCACCCGCGAATTGACGGTGCCGGCCGCGGGAAATATAAATCGACGCGTTACCTGTTGAATCGATTGCCGGAGGTTGTTAATTCCGGCCAGGAGTCTCCGGTCCAGGTGCTTTTTGTTGCCGGGGCCAATCCGCTGTATACCATGGCTGATACCGAGGCCGTTGCCAAAGCCTTTGACAAAATACCGCTGGTGGTCAGTTTCTCATCCTATATGGATGAAACTTCGGCCAAGGCCGACCTTATACTGCCCAACCACGTCTTCCTCGAACGATTTGAGGACGTCCCTTTTGCCCGGGGATTTCCCAAACCGATCATCGGACTGACCCAGCCGGTTGTGGAGCCGCTTTACAATACCAGACATACCGGTGACGTAATTATTCAGCTGGCCCAAAAAATGGGGGGTCCCGTGGCCGAAGCCTTCACCTGGGATTCATACGATGCCTGCCTTGAGGAATCCCTGGCGGATAAATGGGACACCCTTCTGGAAGACGGGTACTGGGTTGATTCCGAATTTTCAGCAGCCGCTCAAAACCTGGAATTTGAAACCGGTTCGTCAAAATTTGAATTCAGCAACAGCGACATCAATGCCCTGCCCGTTTATCACTCGGTGAGAATTCCGGGTGATGAGTCCTTTTACCCCTTGTTGCTGATGCCTTACGATACCATGCGGTTGGCCAGCGGCTATATTGGTTCGCCGCCCTTTCTTGTAAAGGCGCTTGAAGACACGGTTTTAAAGGCCAATGATGTGCTGGTTGAGGTGAATCCGGCGACGGCCAAAAAACTGGGTCTGTCGCACGGTAAATATGCCGCCTTGACCACACCCGGGGGCAGCGCAAAAGTGAAAGTACGTTTTTTTGATGGAATCATGCCGGGGGTTATTGCCATCCCCAGAGGGTTGGGGCACACGGCTTACGATAAATTCCTGGCCGGCAAAGGTGTCAATTACAATGCTCTGAGCAAACCGTTGGAAGACGCAGCCACCGGTCTTGATGCGGCCTGGGGTGTTCGGGCCAAGCTCAGCAAGGCCTAGCTTTAATGAATAGAAAATAATCAATTTAATGGGGTTCTGATGAAAGTTGAAAATGCCAAAAAGTTCGGAATGGTCATTGACCTGGATAAGTGTACCGGCTGCGGTACCTGTATGGTGGCCTGCATGGCTGAAAACAATGTGCCTTTTCGAGAGGATGACACGGACAAACTGCTCAGCGTCGCTTGGCTGCAGGTTTATCGGTTAACCAACGGAAAAGCCTTTCCGGATACCGAAGAATGTTTTTTACCCCGACCCTGCCAGCATTGTGAAGGTAGCCACGGTCATTCGCCGTGCGTGTCGGTTTGCCCGGCAACAGCCACCGACTATGATATGGAGACCGGCATCGTCAGCCAGATTTATACCCGCTGTTTCGGCTGCCGGTATTGTATGGCGGCCTGCCCCTATCATGTCCGTCAATTTAACTGGTGGGACCCGGTGTGGCCCGATGGAATGGAAAAATCCTTGAACCCCAATGTTTCCGTTCGTATGCGCGGGATCGTTGAGAAGTGCAGCTTTTGTATCCATCGCTACCAGCTGGCCAAGGAAAAGGCCTACATGGAGGGACGGCGGGAACTGGAGGAAAGCGAGTATCAGACCGCATGTACCCAGGCCTGTCCGGCGGGAGCCATTACTTTCGGCGATCTGAATAACCCCAATCATGCCGTGCACAAAATCGCGCAGCCGGACAACCGGCACGGCGGCAGACCAAAAAATCCCCAGGCTTTCCGATTGCTGGAAAGACTGGGTGTCAATACCAAGGTGTACTATCTTTCCAGCCGTGAGTGGGTCCGGCGGGCGGGTGATAATTATATAAAAAAGGAAGGCAAGATCAAACACGCCTAGGGAATGACGATTGTTCCGGTTGGCCGGTTGAGCCCGTTTGCCGGTTAGCCCGCCCCGGGTTTGAACCGGGCCAACGGGCTCAACGGGCACACGGGCCAACGGGCTCAACGGGCCAACGGGCACACGGGACCAACGGGCCAACGGGCCAACGGACACACGGGCTCACGGGCTCAACGGGCCAACGGGTTCTAAACCAAATAACCTAAGAGATTTAGGAGCACTGAACTTATGGATTCTGCATTAATTCCCAAAGGAGTTAAACGCTGTCCGACCTGGCAATTTCTATTGTGGATCGGAGCCGTCAGCGGTGTGCTGTTAT
>JAIVWA010000037.1:0-10659 GCA_049190255.1 Gammaproteobacteria bacterium
CGGCTGCCGCTCACACTTATGCTGGTTTTCTCCACATTGGTGTTTACCTATCTCGTTGCAGTTCCCCTGGGCATTTATTCGGCCGTGCGGCAGTACTCAATTGGCGATCATACCGCCACCGTGGTCGGGTACATTGGCCTGGCAACGCCGAATTTTCTGTTTGCACTGATTTTGATGTACCTGGGCCACAAGTGGTTCGGCATGAGCGTTGGCGGGCTCTTTTCACCGGAGTTCGAAGACGCCGCCTGGACCTGGGCCAGATTTGGGGACATGCTCATGCATCTCTGGGTACCTGTGATTGTCCTTGGCACGGCCGGCACCGCCTTCCAGATGCGCACCATGCGCGCTACCCTCTTGGATGAACTCAATAAAATGTATGTCACCGCTGCCCGCGCCGGCGGCGTTCCCGAGTTCCGCATGCTCATGAAGTATCCGGTCCGCATGGCCCTCAACCCCATCGTTGCTACCCTGGGCTGGGAATTGACCAATATCATTTCCGGGGCACCCATTGTGGGCATCGTATTGTCTTTGCCGGACACCGGACCCCTGTTTATCAATGCGCTGTTGAACCAGGATATGTATCTTGCCGGCGCTATGATTCTGATCTACTGCACCCTGGTGATCATCGGTACCTTTATCTCGGATATCCTACTCATGATTCTGGATCCACGCATCCGTCTGGAGGGCCAAAGCTAAAATGTCAAACCAACCTCACACCGATGCCAATGACAAAAAAGTACGCCGGCTCGACATCGCCACCCACTGGCAGTTGATGTGGTGGCGATTTCGCAAACACCGCATGGCAATGACGGGAGCCGCCGTACTCGGTATATTTCTAATCATTTCCCTTTTTGCCGAATTCATCGCCCCCTACGGATCCCATAGGCGCAATCCCCGTTATCTTCAGGGCCCCCCCATGGGGATCCATTTTTTCGACGACAACTGGAATTTTCACCTTCGGCCGTTTATTTACGGGCGGGTCAACAAACGCGATCCGGTTACCTACAGGTTGAGGGCTGTGGTGGACACCTCCAAACAGATACCGCTGCGGTTTTTTACCCGGGGAGAAACCTATAAGTTCTGGGGGCTGTTTGAATCCGACCTGCATCTGTTTGGGGCTGACAAGGGCTTTGTCAATCTTTTCGGTACCGATCAACTGGGGCGGGATGTGTTCTCCCGCCTGATGTACGCCACCCGCATATCGCTCTCGGTGGGGGCCATCGGTGTATTTCTGGCATTTACCATGGGAATTTTTATGGGCGGCATTGCCGGTTATTTAGGCGGCATCACCGACGAACTGATCATGCGCCTGATGGAGTTCATCCGGTCGATTCCGACCCTTCCCCTGTGGCTGGCCCTGGCGGCGGCCCTGCCGCGGGACTGGTCGGCGCTAAAGGTCTATCTGGCGGTTACCGCCATCCTTGCGTCCATCGGATGGACCCACCTGGGACGGCGGGTGCGCAGCAAGCTGCTTTCCCTCAGGGAGGAAGATTTTATCCTTTCCGCCCGTTTGGCAGGGTGCAGCGACGCCAGAATTATCGGTCGTCACATGCTGCCGTCTTTTATGAGTTACCTGATCGTGGACCTTTCGGTTTCTTTTCCATACATCATCCTGGCCGAGACATCGCTGAGTTTTCTCGGTCTGGGGCTGCGCGAGCCCATTGTGAGCTGGGGCGTGCTGCTTTACTCAGCCCAGAACATTCGCACCCTGTCTGAACTACCCTGGCTGCTCATCTCGGGGCTGTTTGTCGTTATTGCCGTGCTGGCTTTTAATTTCATGGGGGATGGCCTGCGGGATGCGGCCGATCCTTTTGCTAAGTAAGACCCAACCCGGATAAACCGGAAAAAATAGCCACAAAGGCACCAAGACACAAAAATTAAATGATTATTATAATTGAACTTCGAGTCCTGGTGTCTTGGTGGCGAAAATATTTTGTTAGATAAATCCTTCGCAAACATGATGTGATTTCAATAAATAGGTACTAAACTGATCGGTTCCAGTTCAAGGTCCAAAGGTTATAACCGATTGAAACTGGAAACAATTCTTATCAAGACCTGGAATAATCAACATAACCCCTTGGGTGAGACGGTTTTTAAGACAAATTGAAGACAAGAATCCTTTGATAGTAGTTGATTAGGGTTTTTCAACTCTGAACCTTGAACGCTGAACCGCTTAACCTAGGTAGGAGACCAACCGCAATGGCGGAAAGATTTCTGCTGCAGGTTAAAAACCTGAAGATCGCTCTGAAAGTGGATAATAACTTTATCCCCATCGTCGACGGCGTGGACTTAAGCCTTGAACCCGGCAAGGTGCTGGGTCTGGTGGGTGAAAGCGGCTGCGGCAAGAGCGTTACCGCTCTGTCCCTGCTGCGTCTTCTATCAAAAGAATTAAAAATTTTGGATGGTAAGATCCTGTTTCACGGACAAAATGGGGATGGAGCGGTCGACATTGCCAAACTCGAACCCAAAGGCAAGGATATTCAAAGAATCCGTGGCGGGACGGTTTCCATGATATTTCAGGAGCCCATGAGTTCTTTTTCACCCCTGCACACCATCGGATACCAAATCAAGGAGGTCATCCAACTCCATCTTGACGCTTCCAAAGAAAAAGCACGCGAAATGACCATCGAACTTTTGGAAAGAGTCGGAATCGGTGACCCCGGGCGCTCCGTCGACTGTTATCCCGGCCAATTTTCCGGCGGCATGCGCCAGCGTGCCATGATCGCCAAGGCGCTCTCCTGCAATCCGTCCCTTTTGATTGCCGACGAACCAACCACCGCCCTGGATGTTACCATCCAGGCCCAGATCCTCAAACTCATGCGTGACATGCAGCAAGAGTTCGGGTCTTCAATTATCTTTATATCTCACGACCTGGGTGTGGTCGGACAAATGGCCGACGAGGTCGCCATTATGTACATGGGTAAAATTGTTGAACAGGGACCCACCAACGAGATCTTTAAGATCCCGAAACATCCCTATACCGTGAATCTGCTGGCGGCCATTCCGCGGCTGGGCGATCTGGAAGCCCGTAAGCGTCTGGAGCCCATCAAGGGAACGGTTCCCGGTTTATTCAGTCGTCCATCCGGCTGTGCATTTCATCCCCGCTGTGATTCTTTTATGTCCGGTATATGTGACGGTAATTTTCCCGAGCTTAGGGAGATTTCTGAAAACCACGGCGTTGCCTGTTATTTGTACCAAAAGTGATCGGTTCCAGGTTCAGGGTTCAAGGTTCAAAGGTTACAACCGATGGAGACTGCTTAACATATTGATCAAGAGCCGGAGTACTCGACATACTCCAGTGGGTGAAATGGCTTTATAAACACGATGAAGACAGATTCCCTTTGATATGAGCTGTTCGGGGGTTTTTCAACCCGGAACGTTGAACCCTGAACCGCTCAACCTTTATTGTGCAGAGGACTTTTGATGAGTACCTTGATCGAGGTCAAAGACTTAAAAATGTATTTCCCGCTGGGGCGGGCCGGCCTGTTTGCCAGGAAAAAGGCTTTTTTACGGGCGGTTGATGGCGTAAGCTTTGAGATTCAAAAGGGTGAGACCCTTGGACTTGTCGGAGAAAGCGGGTCAGGCAAAACAACCCTCGGCCGCGCGATTCTGCGTCTGATTGAACCCACCGGCGGCCGGATTATATTTAAAAATGGCAACGGCGTGACAGACATTGCCACCCTAAAACGCAATCAGTTACGCCGGCAGTGGCGGCATATGCAGATGATTTTTCAGGACCCTTATGCATCACTGAATCCGCGCATGACCGTCAAGGAAATCATCGGAGAGTCTCTGGTCGCAAACCGCCTGGCGAGTGGCGGGCAAATGGATGAACGCATCCTGGATATCGCCCGTCTTTGCGGGCTTAACATCAGACAGCTCAGTCGCTATCCCCATGCCTTCAGCGGGGGACAGCGGCAACGGATCGCCATCGCAAGGGCGCTGGTGATGCACCCGCAATTTATCGTGTGTGACGAGCCGGTTTCCGCGCTGGACGTTTCGATCCAGGCCCAGATACTAAACCTGCTAAAAGATCTGCAACAGGAGTTGGGCCTCACCTACCTCTTCATTGCCCACGATCTGAGCGCCGTCGCTTATGCCTGCGATCGGGTGGCCGTCATGTATCTTGGCCGCCTGGTTGAAATGGCCCCCACCAAAGCGCTCTATTATAGGCCCAAGCACCCGTATACCGAAGCGCTCATGTCGGCGATTCCACCCGATGACCCCGAATTGCCCATGCAACCGGTATTTCTTGAAGGAGAGCAGCCCAATCCGGCCCGTCCGCCTTCAGGTTGTACCTTTCACCCCCGTTGCCGTTATGCGGATACCGAACGCTGTATAACCGAAGTGCCGCAGTTCAGAGAAGTGTCTGCCGGCCACTTCATCGCCTGCCATCATGCGCAAAGTCTTTCTCTCAAAGGCGCGCTGGAACACCAAATATCTGTCGGTCCCAATGGTGCGCAGAACAAGTAGCAATTTGATGCCCTCTGTGCCGATATAAGTGAGACACCTACCCCTTGAAAAATTCCTGTGAATTAGAGACTAATAATTTATTAACACACATGTCTTTTTTTTGTTGACATGTTCCGTGATATGTAATAAATGCGCCGCAAATTCTATTAAAACCAAAAGGAGCCCGGAAAGAAAAGCTTTAGCTGCAATTTTTTTAGGGATGCGTTCTTGACTTTCTTTTATCATTTTGAAATTAGTATCATTTTTTTGTGACTAGGTGTTTGGGTGGCCGAACTGTTGCAAAAAGCACGAATCAGAAGCGAGATTATGGCAACCAAAAATCTCTTGTTCATCACCGCCGACCAGTGGCGCGGCGAATGCCTGTCGGCCCTTAAGCATCCGGTCGTGAAAACGCCCAATCTCGACGCTCTGGCCGCCGACGGCGTTGTCTTCCGCAACCACTTTGCCCAGTGTACCCTGTGCGGTCCGAGCCGGGCCTCGCTTTACACCGGGATGTACCTGCAAAACCACAGATCGGTCACAAACGGAACGCCGCTGGATGCCCGTCACACCAACATCGCGCTGGAATTCAGAAAACTGGGTTATGACCCTGCCCTGGCAGGATACACTGATACCACGCCGGACCCGCGCTTGTATTCACCCGGTGATACGGTGCTCAAAACCCATGAGGGTATTCTGCCGGGGTTTAACCGGGTCCTGGCGATGCCGTCTGAAAACTTTCCCGACCCTTGGGCCCGGTGGCTGGAAGAACGCGGCTACGAGGTGCCCGAAGATCCTCGCGATCTTTATTATAAACCGGTCGAAGGATATCCGGGGGTTGAATCACGCGGGAAATCTTACGCCCCCGCTCCTTATTCGAAGGAAGAAAGCGAAACCGCTTTTGTAACCGATACAGCCGAAAAATTTATTCGTCGACCGGGTCAGCGACCCTGGTTCCTGCACATCAGTTATCTGAAGCCGCATCGCCCTTATCTGGCGCCGGAACCTTACAATCGTCTTTACCATCCCGCGGCTGTGCCGGAATTTAAGCGCGCACCTTCGCTGGACGAAGAGGCCAGGCAGCATCCCTTTTTGGCTTACCTGTTGGAGCAGAGTTTGCATAAAGGCAAATATCGGGCCGATCTATACCCCCGAGATGAAAAATCGATGCGACAGTTGCGGGCGACTTACTACGGCCTGATAACAGAGGTCGACGATAATATCGGCAGGATCATCGCCTTGCTCAAAGAAACCGGCCAGTATGAAAACACGGTCATCGTCTTCGTAAGCGATCACGGTGCCCAACTGGGAGACCATCATTTACTGCCCCCGTCAGCTTATTTTGATCAGACTTTCCATGTACCCGCGATCATCCGATTGCCGGATGGGAAGGTGCCCATACAGCGTGGCCGTATGGTAGACGCTTTTACCGAAAACGTGGACATATTTCCGACCCTCCTGGATGTTTTTGGCGCAGATATTCCAGTTCAATGTGACGGTTGTTCCCTGGTCCCTTTTCTGCTGGGCAAGACACCGCCAAAATGGCGTAGCGAGGCGCATTGGGAAGTGGATTTCCGATACAAGGAAGGGCTGGACATCGATTTTAATTCGTGCTGCTTCAATGTAATCCGGGATGATCATTACAAGTACGTCCACTTTGCGGCGATGCCGCCCATATTCTTCGATCTGCGTCGCGACCCGGATGAGCTTCACAACCTGGCGGGTGATCCGGCCTACACGGAATTGCTCCTCGAATACGCCCAGAAGATGCTTTCCTGGCGGATGGTCAATGACGAGCGAACGCTGACCCATATGCGGGCAGAGCCCGCAGGCATGGTTGAGCGACCACGCTCCCGGTGGTAAGGGGAAATCAGCATGTCGTCTTTCCCGTTTCAAGTTATTGTCAAGCCGGCAGGGCCTGTTTGTAATCTGCAATGCCAATACTGCTTTTATCTGGACAAGGTAAATCTATATCCCCAAAGCGAATCGTTTCGGATGTCCCCCGAGATTCTTGAACAACATATCCGGCATTATTTGAATGAACAACCGCCGGATTGTCCGGAAGTGCATTTTTTGTGGCAGGGGGGGGAACCGACTTTAATGGGAATTGATTTTTTCCAAAGGGCGGTAAACATCCAGCAGCGATATGCCAAACACGGAATAAAAATTTCCAATTCGCTCCAAACCAATGCGGTTCTGATCGATGAAAGCTGGGCCGGGTTTTTAAAGGACGAAAATTTTCTGGTTGGTGTCAGCTTGGATGGTCCGCCGGAACTGCATGACATTTATCGTCAGGACAAAAATGGTCATCCCACTTCTGGAAAGGTACTTCGGGGCCTTAAAATACTTCAAAAACACGAAGTCGAGGTGAATATCCTGACGGTAGTCAACAACCGGAATTGCCTTCATCCAAAAAACATATACGAATATCTGAAAAGTACCGGCACCCATTTTCTGCAATTTATCCCCCTGGTGGAAGCTATCGATGGCGGGGTTTCGAATAGGAGCGTCGATTCCCTGCAATTTGGCCGATTTCTGAACGGAATCCTGGACGAATGGATTGCCTGCAACGATGTGGGGAAAATTTTCGTACAACACTTTGATCTTATGCTCGGGGTGGTTATGGGATATCCCCCGTCTCTCTGCACCCATTGTCGAACATGCGGAAATGGCCTCGTTTTGGAACATAACGGGGATATTTACAGCTGCGATCATTTCGTTAACACCCACCACAAGTTAGGCAATATCAAAAAGGATACCTATACGGGCTTGCTGAATTCACGTTTTCAAAAGAAGTTTGGACAAGAGAAATTTGCCGGGTTGCCGAACTATTGCAGGAAGTGCGAATACCTTAAATATTGTTACGGGGGGTGTCCCAAAGATCGCCTTATAGGTACACCTGACGGTGAGCAAGGCCTAAATTACCTCTGCGGCGGGTATAAAGTGTTCTATTCATATGCGTTACCAATTTTTCATAAAATGGCCGCGTCAATTCGTTCTTAACACAGGTGTCTTTTTTTCATTGACAGGTTCCGTGATATGTATTAATTGCGCCGCCTAGTACATCAAAGACCAAAAGGAGTCACGGCGTGAATATTTTACATATCTCTGATCTTCATTTCGGCCCCCGTCACTGGGAGGGAGACGACAATATTCTTCTGGAGAAGATTAACTCATACGATGCCGATATTGTTATCAACACGGGAGACAGTACGACAGATGGTATGGAAGATGAGTATGCAGAAGCAAGACGCTTCTTAAAAGCTATCGAGTGCAAGAATGTTATCTCCATCATGGGGAATCACGACAAAAGAAATATGCGCTCGCATGAACTATTCCAGAAATATATTTTTAATCCGCAGATCATCTACCCCTCTGACCTGACGAAAACCACCAAGAAAAACCTTTTTTTGAACCGGGAGATAACCAAGGTCCGTGAAAATTTCACCGATTTAAATTTTATCAAAGCCATTCCTATAAATGGAAAAACCGTATTGATTATCGGCATCGATTCCAATGAACTTTACACCGATGTGGGGACTGTTGAAGAGGAGATCTTACATGCTATTTCAGACAAAATCAATCAGATGGAATATGACCTGCCGCTGCTGCTGATCCATCATTCCCTCTTGGGCACCGATGAAGAGCCGCTTAAAAATTCCCTACGCGTAATTGATTTTTTATGGAAGCACAAAATCGAAAACGTCTTCTGCGGCCATACCCACGAACTGGAGCTGAGGCGATCCGTGGATCTGTATGACGGGCATACATTTACCCAATTTATGTGCGGTACTCTGTCGTCCAGCAACCATCCCAACGACGCCAATATGTTTTTGTATTATGAAAATTGGGACACGGATGATCCGCTCCTGCATCTGGTGCGGATATTCACCCGGGGGGGCAAAGTGCATTTCGAAAGCGAATATATTGAACACCTATAGATTGTTGATTATGGATGGTCGGAATCCGTCGGCTTGTCCGTTGCTGTGGCGACTTGATGACAAGCAACCTGAACACCGCTGTCCAGGGTTACAAGCTCCGGGATCACTTTATGACAGTGCTCGGTTGCTGTCGGACAGCGGGGGTGGAAGGCACAGCCGGCCGGAGGGTCGATGGGATTGGGGATCTCGCCGGCCACCGGCGCTTTTTTGCGGCCGCTCATTTCCACATCCGGGATGGTTTCCAGAAGCAGACGGGTGTAAGGATGAAGCGGATTGTCGAAAATGTTGTCCACCGGGGCCACCTCACACAGCCGGCCCAGGTACATGACCCCCACCTGGTGGGCCATGTGGCGCACGACCGCCAGGTCATGGGAGATGAAGAGGAAGGACAGGTCGTATTTTTTCTGAAGGCCCTTCATCAAATTTAATATCTGGGCCTGAACTGAAACATCCAGGGCCGAGGTGGGTTCATCACAGACAATAAATTCGGGTTCGCTGGCCAGGGCCCTGGCAATTGAAATGCGCTGACGCTGCCCTCCTGAAAATTCATGGGGGTAGTTTTCGCCATCCGCCGGTGAAAGACCTACCTGGGTGAGCAACTCATCAGTGCGCCGGGAAATTGCCTTGGCCCCCTTTAGCAGACCAAAGGCTCGGATGGGCTCACTGACAATGGCCGACACCCGCCAACGCGGATTCAGGCTGGCGTAAGGGTCCTGGAAGATCATGGCCATGCGGCGACGTATCAGTGCCATTTGGGCCCGGCTGGTTATCGAGGCCATATCGACCCCCTCGAACTCGATTCTGCCCGCCGACAGAGGGTGAAGGCCCACAATGAGGTTGGCAACCGTTGATTTGCCGCAGCCGGATTCCCCCACCAGGGCAAAGGTTTGTCCTTTATAGATTTCGAAATCAATGCCGCTGACCGCTTTTAAAATCATGCGGGGTTTGCCTTCCAGCAGCCGGTTCAGCAAGGGCTTGGAAACATCAAAATAGCGTTTCAGTCCGCTGACACGGAGCAGGGGGGATGGTTGTACTTTCGACTGAACGCTGGTTGTCATTTTAGTCCTCATTATTCTTCACTGTAGAGCCAGCAGGCGGCTTTGGTCGGTTCGGTGTCCAATAAGTCCGGTCGCTGACTTCGGCAGCGATCAAAGGCGTGCGGGCAGCGCGGGTGAAACGCACATCCTGCTGGTATTTCCGTCAGGCGCGGCATGGCACCATCAATCTGGGTAAGTTGTTCGGCCCTGTGGTGCAACGACGGAATGGAGCCCATCAGTCCTTGGGAATAGGGATGTTGCGGGTTTTTGACGACATCGCGCACGTCTCCGACTTCCACCAGCCGCCCGGCATACATAACGGCCACCCGGTTTGAAATTTCGGCAATAACCCCCATATCATGGGTGATCAGAATAACGGCCATGTCGTGTTTTTGGCAAAGACGTTTTAACAGGTTGATAATCTGGGCCTGAATGGATACATCCAGCGCGGTGGTGGGTTCGTCGGCGATGATCAGGCTGGGGTTTACGCACAGGGCCAGGGCAATCACCACCCGCTGGCGCATGCCGCCGGAAAATTGATGGGGGTAATGATCGATGCGTTTTTCGGCGGCCGGAATGCCGACTTCATCCAATAGCTTAATGGCATGCCGGCGCGCCTGTTGTGAGTTCATGGCCGAATGGGTCAGTATGGTTTCCACCAGTTGTTTGCCGATGGTGTACAGAGGATTCAGGCTGGTGAGCGGGTCCTGGAATATCATGCCGATTTTTTTGCCGCGGATGCGACGCATCTGTTCGTAGGGCAGCTGATCGATACGTTGACCGTTTAAAGAGATCCGGCCGGCACCGATGCGACCGGGAGGATCGAGCAGCCCGATGATCGCCTGACCCGTGAGGGATTTGCCCGCACCGGATTCGCCCACGATCCCAAAAACTTCTCCGGGCTTGACATCGAATGATATATCGTCAACCGCCACTAGGATGCCGCGGCGGGTATCAAATTCAATTCGGAGATGTTCGACTTTTAGTATTGGTTCGGTCATGATAGTAAAGCGTTTACAGGTTCAGAAGTTCAAAGGTTCAGGGTTAATGTCTAAAGATTTCAGTGTCTAGGTTTCAGGATTCAATAATTGAGGAATTAAGGAATTGGGGGATTTAGGAATTAGAATGATAGAATACCTTCAATTCCTAAATTCCTGAATTCGCAATTCCTAAATTTGCCTGCTGACACCTGACACCTCGTATGAAACTTCACGAAGTTAAAAATCGAA
>JAIVWA010000037.1:10669-15111 GCA_049190255.1 Gammaproteobacteria bacterium
GCCGATGGCTTTGCCTCTAACCTCCAACCCAATTTACACCTGAAACCTAAGACCCGAGGTTGAATCTCTAAACACTTAAACGGCATCAGTTATCGAAGTTTTGGGTTAAAGGCATCCCGCATCCAGTCCCCTAGAAGATTAACCGCCAGAATCAGCACCGCCAGAGCCATACCGGGGAAAATAACGATCCACCATTCACCGGCAAACAGAAAGTCCTGGCCGATGCGAATCAGCGTTCCCAACGATGGTTTCGTCGGTGGAACGCCGACACCGAGAAAAGACAAAGTTGCTTCGGTGAGAATAGCAACGGCCAGTCCGATGGTGGCGATCACCAGTACCGGCCCTATTACATTGGGCAGGATATGACGGAACATGATGGTGGCGCGTCGGCGGCCAATGACCCGTGCAGCCTGCACATATTCTTTATTTTTTTCCACCAGGGTCGAGCCGCGAACAGTGCGTGCAAAGTTGACCCAGTTTGAGAGGCCAATAGCCAGGATAAGCACCCAAACGGCCAGATCCTCATGCCGTTCGTTGGGAAACAAACTGAAGGCAACACCATATATCAGCATCGCCGTGAGAATGGCGGGAAAACTGATCTGCACATCCGCAATTCTCATGATAAAGGCTTCGACCGCTCCACCGATGTAGCCGGAGATCAAACCCAGCGTTATTCCGATAATCATGGCCAATGACATGGAAGCAAACCCGACAAACAGCGATATGCGCGATCCGTAAAGGATAGTAGAAAAAATATCTCTTCCCTGGTCGTCGGTTCCCAGCAAAAATTTGCGTGTCCCGTCTTCATACCAGGCCGGTGGTGTGGAGGCGTCCATCAGATCGAGGGAAGCCGGATCAAAGGGATTATGGGGTGCAATCCAGGGCGCTGCGAGGGCAGATAGCACAATTAAAGCGGTGACACAGGCGGCGACAACCGTGATTTTGGATTTTTTAAAACTATACCAGATGTCACTGTCGAATAAACGATGAAAGGTATCCTGAATGCGCGCAGCACTTTTCATTTGCCTAAACCGGACGAGCCTGAATTGAAAATTGAAGATTGCAAATTGAATATTTGTGGATGTCGCTTCGCTCCGTCTTTTTTGAAATGGAAGGAATTCCTTAAATATTCGATATTCAATCGAAAATATTCAATCGTTATAAGATAGCGAAAAAATCCCGATATAATTTTTTTGCCGCAAAATGCACAAAATTAAATTCTAAGACTCTAACCTGCAACCAGTGCTCTATCGAATCTCAGCCGGGGATCCACCACATGATACAGAATGTCGACAATCAAATTGATAATCACAAAGAAAAAGGCAATTAAAATGAGATAAGTTGACATCACCGGGATATCCGCAAATTGAATTGCCTGCAGAAACAGCAGCCCCATGCCGGGCCATTGAAAAACGGTCTCGGTGATGATTGCAAAGGCGATAATCGAACCGATTTGAAGCCCGGTGATGGTAATGACCGGAACCAACGTGTTTTTTAGGGCATGGCCGAAATTAACCGCGCGGTTGGTCAAACCGCGGGCCCGCGCAAATTTGATATAATCGGTGCGCAGGACCTCCAACATTTCGGAACGAACCAGCCGCATGATCAACGTCAGCTGGAACATGCCCAGGGTAAAGGCCGGCATGATAATGGCCTTCAAGCCGCTTACCGTCAGCAGTCCGGTCGACCACCAGCCTATTTGGATGACCTCGCCCCGGCCGAAGGTCGGCAGCCAGTTCAAGAGGACGCCGAAGAAAAGTATCAACAAGATCCCGATTAAAAAGGTCGGCAGGGCTATTCCAATCAGCGAGATTGCCTGAAAGACCTTGCTCAAAATTCGATTGGGATACAGGCCGGAGTAGACGCCCATAGGGATGCCCACCACCAGTGAAAACAGGGCTGCGATCAAACTCAATTCCAGGGTGGCCGGCAGCCGTTCGACAAATATTTGGTTGACGGGACGGCCGAGGAGGTAGGAGATTCCAAACTCTCCCCTGACCGTGTTCCAGGCAAAGCGGGCAAATTGCACAATGACCGGGTCATTTAACCCCAGTTTTTCCCGCAGCCGTTCCATATCGGCAATGCTCGTCTCCTGTCCGACCATTTGAGAAACGGGATCGCCCACATAGCGAAACAACGTGAAGGCGATCAATGCCACCGTGAGCATGACGATCAACGACTGGAATATGCGGCGGATGATTAATGCAATCATTTGGGTTTGCTCTGGAGGGTATTTTTAGGTTTCATGTGATAGGAAATTTCTAATCTATATCCATTATTGCATAGTGATAAATTAACTTTATCCGAAGTGAAAAACCCGGAATTCAGCTCGATAAAGCTGAACTCCGGGCCAGCTGAATGGCTGACAACTACTTAATCACAACGTGGCGCCATATAAATTCATTGTCCGGACGCTGTTCGAGATCTACTTTGTTGCTGACCCCCCAGGCCAATGCCTGTTGATGAAGCGGGATATAGGCGATGTCGTCAATGGTCATCCCCCACGCTAGTTCAATCATCGCATCGCGTTTGGCCTGATCGGTTTCGCTCAAGATTAGGGCGGACAGTTTATCCACTTCGGGATTGCAATAGCCTCCCAGATTAAACTTGCCTTCTCCGGTATCTTTGGGGCAGGCATGTAAAAAGTTGAGTGGATTGTAGGAGTCGAAGCTGCCCGGCGTCCAGCCCAGCATATAGAAACTGGTATCGCGCTTAGGTGCCAGTATTTTTGCAAAATATTTGGCTTTGGGTTGGGCCAGCAGGTTAACTTTGATCCCCACTTTTGCCAGCATGGAAACCGCGGCCAGACAAATTTGCTCGTCATTGACGTAACGATTGTTGGGACAATCCATGCCGACTTCAAACCCGTCCGGGTAACCTGCCTCCGCCAGAAGTTTTTTGGAGGCGGCCGGATCATATTCAAGTCGCTTGAACTTCGGGTTTCCGCCGCCGTGCACACCCGGCGCAACCATCATGGCAGACGGTTCCGACAACCCGCGCATGGTTTTCTTTTTGATGGCTTCAATATCGATGGCCTGATAGAAAGCCCGGCGGACCCTTTTGTCTTTGAAGGGGTTTTTTCCTTTGACACTGGAATACAGCAACTCATCCCGGAACTGATCCATTCCCAGAAAAATCGTACGCAATTCCGGTCCGACCAGCATGCGGGTAGCGGCATTGCCATCGACGCGCTTCATATCCTGCACCGGAATCGGGTAGGCCATGTCAACCTGGCCGGATAACAGGGCTGCGACCCGGGTGGCGTCATTGCTGATTGGGGTGAAGATAACTTCGGTAACATTATGGACTTTGTTCTTATTGTCCCACCAATTCGGATTGACCTTGCAGACGGTTTTTACGCCCTGTTCTTGACTGACCAGGATAAAGGCCCCGGTACCATTGGCATGGCGGGTAGCATAATTTTCTTCCTTCTTGGTTGCAGATTGCGGAGTGACGGCGTTGTGTTTTTCCGTCCAGCTTTTGGACATGATGTACCAGGTGCCCCATTCCACATGCAGAATCGGATTGGGTACCTTGGTGATAAAATCCACCGTATAATCATCCACTTTGACGACTTGGGTGTCGGCCGACAGCCTGACCCTTAAGTCTGAATCCGGATGGCGCACCCGGATGGCGGAAAATACCACGTCATCGGCGGTAAACGGGGTGCCGTCATGGAATTTCACGCCTTTGCGCAGGTAAAAGCGCCAACGGGTCGGCTCCATCACCTCCCAGCGTACCGCCAGAGCCGGTTCGATCGTAAGATCGGGTCCTCGACGGATCAACCCCTCAAAGATGTTGCCCCAAAATCCCAGGTGGAACGTTTCGTTCAAGTTGTAAGGATCCATGGATTGGACCCCGCCCTGAAAGGCGAATTTAAGGGTTTTTGCCCCGGCCGGCAGCGCCAGCGCGAGCGACAACAAGATCACAATTAATAAGGTTCGTGTGCGCATTTAGATCCTCCTTTTCTGACTCGGTTGTTAGGCGTCTTTTCACCCTCATGGGAATGAATATTGGGTCGGTTGACGAATTGAACGTCTTTGAAATTTATTCTGCCAAAACGGGAAGATCAGTAGAAGAGGGTTAATGACGCAGACCATTGATAACTGCTGCCTTTTCAGGGAAGAAACATAGAGAAAGACACCTCCTGTGTCAAGCGAAAAAAGGTCGCAGGGCGCACGGCGCGTGGGCCTATATTTGGTGGTATTAGCCAGGTTGGATGATATAAAACCGCATATTCATGGCCCGCTACTGATCGAAGCGGCCGTCAGAAAAAGAGACAATTCTTTTAAAAAACAGGAAAATTTTTGGTATCGATTGGTCAGGTTCTATAGGGTTCATCTTCCACAAGCCGCTTGCCAAGCCCTATGACTTTATCATCGGCGTAACCGAGCGACTGATAAAATTTTATCACCGCATCGTTGGTTGCTCTAACCTGAGCA
>JAIVWA010000038.1:0-14986 GCA_049190255.1 Gammaproteobacteria bacterium
TTTTGTCTCAGTGGATTGCTCCATTTCAGTTCTGGCATTAATTGGAGAGCAGTGTTGATGCCGGCGCTAACAAGCCAGTGGAGCAGACGGCGTGAAGACCGCGGTTTTACGTAAAGGCCGTGCAAAATTGAAATTCATGTGGGCAGCTGCTCACGCTCACGTTAACCCCCCGGAATCGAGAGAATGCGCACTAAAGGAAAAATAACAAAGTGGAACGACGAGAAAGGATTTGGGTTTCTAAAGCCCTCGGCTGGTGACAAAGAGGTCTTTGTTCACATCTCGGAATTTAACAACCGTAACCGTCGACCAAAGTTAAATGAATTAGTTACATACTCCCTTGCTACTGATAAGCATGGTCGACCCCGAGCAGTGCATGCCACATTACCAGGTGATAAACGGAGAAAAACAGCCAATCAGAGCAGAGGAGCTTTTTCAATTATTGTCTCTATAATATTTTTTGTAATTGTTGGTGTCACTGTTCTTGATGGTCAAATATCTCCTATCATTCTCGCTGTCTATTTGGCTGCAAGCCTCCTGTCGTTTTTTCTGTATGCCATGGATAAATCGGCAGCACAAAGAGGTGCTTGGCGAACAAGTGAAAGTACCCTTCATTTAATATCTTTGGTTGGCGGGTGGCCGGGAGCATTGGTCGCTCAACAAAAATTGAGACACAAATCTAAAAAACAATCTTTTCGTTTTGTTTTTTGGGTGACAGTTGTCTTGAATTGCGGTGCATTCGTGTGGTTGTTAACTCCGAATGGCTCAGCAATGTTTCATTCATTTTTGGAGGTATTACAAGGGTTAACAACCCAGTGGAGCTGACGGCGTGTAGTTCGCGGGTTTCTCGTAAAAGGCCGTGCAGACTCGATACTCATCAGGGCCGCAGCTCACTTCCACGTTCGGTGTTGTAATTGAAAACTATATGAAAGTCCCTGATAAAAAATTCAATGATATTAGCGAACAAGATTTAGAACTGACGCAAGATCAGATCCTTGAGCTAAAGAGAAGAATCAAAGACCTTGAAAATTTAGTCAAGTATGTGATCTATTCAGATATCATTCCTAAGGGACGTTGGCGACTATTTTTAAATAGCAAAAGCCGTGGTTGAAAAATATTCAGAAGAAAGACGCAAGGACATATCAATAGCAAAAATTACCACTAAAAATGATAAACGAAAGGTGCTAAAATATCTGGTAGGAGCACCGAACAAAAGCGTGGAGCAGACGGCGTGAAGATCGCGGTTTTACGTAAAGGCCGTGCTAAATTGGAATTTTTATGGGCCGCTGCTCACGCTCAGACGTTGGGCATCACAATATGGAGATATAGACCTAAATGATCAGACAATGCATTGAATCTGATTTTGAAACAATCTATGAAATTATCAATGATGCCGCAAAAGCATATCGCGGTGTTATCCCTGAACACTCTTGGCATGAGCCATATATGAGCAGAAATGAACTATCACGCGAAATCCAAGACGGTATCATTTTCTGGGGCGCTGAACAAAACTGTCAACTTGCTGGCGTAATGGGTATTCAAGAAAAAGGAGACGTAACTCTCATTCGTCATGCATATGTTCGTACCAAAGTCCGGAACCAAGGAATCGGAACTAATCTTCTGCGTCATATAGAAAAAGCAACTCAAAAACCCATTTTGATTGGCACTTGGGCAAATGCAACTTGGGCTATTTCCTTTTATCAGAAGAACGGATACCAGCTCGTTTCAGAAGCGGAAAAAAATCTACTACTGAAGAAGTATTGGACTATACGTGACATACAAATTGAAACATCTGTGGTTTTGGCGGATGCCAAATGGTTGAACGAAAATGCCCAACCAATCATTTGAGTCTGACGCCTATTTTCTCGTGGATTTGAAATGTTATGTATTTTAGCCTTTGTTTTTCATATTTGGATATCCCAGGCATCTATCCGGCGCAGCTCAATTCTACGTTCGGCAAGGAAACTGATTGCAAATGGAAACCGTTATTGAGGTTAAAGGTCTGACACGTAACTTTGGTTACTTGGTAGCGGTGGACCACGTGGAGTTCGGGGTTTACCAAGGCGAGATCTTCGGATTTTTGGGTCCGAACGGAGCCGGCAAGACGACGACCATCCGCATGCTCACCGGCGTGATCGATCCCACGGAAGGTACGGCTACCATACAAGGTCACGACATCCGTAAAGAGCCGTTGCTTTCGAGAGCACACATCGCCGTCGTCCCCGAAGAGGCAAATGTATACCTCGATCTCTCTGTCTGGCAAAATCTTATGCTCATGGCAGAGTTGCACGGTGTTGCGCGAGATCGACGCCTCCAGGAAGCAAATCGCCTGCTTGACGCACTCGGACTGGCGGAGAGAAAGAAACAGAAGGCCCGCACGCTCTCCAAGGGACTCCGGCAAAGGCTTATGCTGTGCGCTGCATTGGTAACGGGTCCAGAAGTGTTATTTCTCGATGAACCCACCAGTGGGCTGGACGTCCAGAGCGCAAGACTGATACGCCAGATAGTGAGCGATCTGAACCGGAACGGCCTCACTGTGTTCTTGACCACGCACAACATGAGCGAGGCTGGCGAGATGTGCTCACGTGTAGCGATAATCGACAAAGGATGCATTGCTGCCATAGACACCCCAGAAAAGCTGCGCGCCACCATAAGTTCCCGCCAATACGTTGAAGTGCGTTTTGCGGGTGCCGCGCCGGAGCATAATGAGCTTGAGTCGCTGCCCGGCGTTTCACAGATTGACGCGGACAATCGCACTTTCCGGTTGTACACCAAGTTGCCCGGCCAAGTGGTGACCGAGGTCGTCCGATTGGCGGACAGGAGGGGATTGGAGATCACGGATCTTGGCAACCGCAAGCCCAGCCTGGAGGACGTGTTTCTTTACTTCACGCGCGGGCGCAAGCAGAGGGGTTTGCAATGACGGTTCAGAGGGAAACGGTTCAGACTTGGCGCCGGCAGTTGCATGGTTCGCTGGTCATTCTGAAGAAGAACGCACGCTTGTACTACCTGAAACCGCCGGTGCTGATCTTCGGGGTTCTTTTCCCGGTGTTTTTCTTCCTTGCGTTCAAGATGGGGCGCCCTGTCGCGGCTGAAAATGTCGTCCCAGGCATGGTTGCCATGGCGTTGTGGTTCACGGCGAGCGCAGTCGGGCCTTTGGTGACCCCTTGGGAACGGAGCGCCAAGACCTATGAACGTCTGATTTCCACTCCTGTGTCGCTCCCTGCGATACTGGCGGGAGACGTGATCAGCGGGTTCGTCTTTGGAACTTGTCTTTCAGTTATTCCGGTTCTGCTGGGGCTCGTTCTTACAGATGTTTATCTGGTGAATGTGCCACTGCTCATTGCCGGAATCGTGATGGGCGCGCTGAGCTTTGCTTCTTTGGGCGTGCTTCTCGCCGCGCCTCCGGCAAGCGGTCCCTCTAATATCATGCTGTTGTCGAACTTGGTCCGGCTACCGCTGCTTTTCGTGAGTGGGATATTCATGCCGATTGAACAAATGCCCGTCTGGGCTCGGTGGATTGCACCGCTGTCACCGTTATCCTACGCAAGCGCTTTGATTCGCTCTGCTTTTGGACGTTCCGCGTTCTTTCCGGTCTGGCTGAGCCTGCTTATGCTATTCCTGTTTACACTGGCATTATTTCTAGCGTCCTGCAAATTCCATAATATGTGGCGGGCAAAGGGATTGTAAGGAAGATTCCCGGGATGCCGAACAATGGCATGAAGATGGACGGGCTATATCTTGCGGTTTCAAATTGAGATGTCTTTTTCAACTTCAGTGCTTTTTGCAACGTTCAGGTTTCTATCCGCCCGCCACTTATGCCCGGCGTTATACTTCCTATGAACGAGATACAAGGAGTTCATATGAGCTTTTACAAAGAGCCAACACATTTTGAAAAGACCGCTCTTTCTGATTTACAGGGTGCCTGGACAATGTTACGAGATACTGTTGTTGAAAATTTTGGTTTTCCGGGCTCTGACAAGATAATCTTTCATATTGATGAGGCGATGAGTTGGGAGTGTGTGCGTGACCTAAACCGGATGTATCCTCTGATTAATCTTATTCACAATCTTGCTAATCAACATGAAGCTCCAGAATCGATCATTGAATCCATTATTGAAGTTCGTAGAAATTTTGAAGAAGTCCGTACGGCCTTTATTAAAGGTGAGACAGATTAAATAGATTTTTCGTATAACCAACGGATGAACCAGACGGGCAAAACTTGCGGGGTTTATCGTTAAGGGCCATGCTAGCTTCAAAGGCCTCAGACCCGCTGGTTATCCGCAACCGTTGGCTCTATAGAAGATATGAACAAACAAATCATTCCTCATTTGGTGAAGGTTCTTCGTGACAAAGCCACCGTCATCACGCGTGCTGTATTCTGGCGTACCGTGTCGAGGAACTGGAGTTTTGGTGTGAATACTGGCTACGTTCTGGTCAGGTCATGATTTACGTAACCTATAATTGTGCACTACCTAAAAAAGATAATGAGATTTCTAGAATCGAGGGTATTTTGGAAAGTCTCACTCACGAGGAAATTTGGAATTCCCAACAAGCCAGTGGAGCTGACGGCGTGTAGCTTGCGGGTTATCGTAAAGTCCATACGAACTTGACATTCATTTAGGCCGCAGCTCACCTCCACGTTGGGGTGCCAGGATATAGTCCAGAATCAATTTTTGACATTAAAATGCATAAGGAGAACATCTTGGAAAATATTTGGCAACAATTTTTAGGTCAAGTACTGGCGCTCATTGCGTTCTTTCTTTTTCCGTGCATTCAGTATGTACTCCTTAAAAAATCATCACAAAAGGATGGAAGACCAGAACTATGGTATCTGCCGAAATATGGCTTCCGGCTCGTTATAAGAAATATACCGAGGAACAGAACATTATCCAATATCACACAGAAAACATACTTGCGAAAAGTTGTGCCTGCATCGCCTGGTACATCTGTAGCAACTTACGTAGAGACTCTTCTCGTTATGCAAGATGATCTCTTCTTATTCCCGGGTAATGATCATATCTTGATTTGCTTTCGTATTGAAGGCGAAAACGTTGACACTTTGGATTTTGTTGTGACTGACAAACTAGGTAAGGAAAAGGAGAGGTACCCTTTATTAAGTTTCGATCGGTTGATAAGCAATTATACCGCAAATATAGAAAACATTTTAAATTTTGACGTCAAACTTGGTAAACAGACGCAACTATATGTATCGGATATGAAAAATTTTTGGAAACAGATAAATCAAGACAATGTAGAAGATCAATTTCAACTAAGCAGAATAAAAAGTGTTGGTTAGACCCCAAAGCCCCCAACCAGTCAGTTCAGGTGACAGCCAGGGTCGAGCCGGTTTGTAGGATTATCTTAAAACAAAATATTAATCTTTTTTGCAAGTCAGTGGGAGCCTTGGCTGCACCTGACTTCAACGTTGGGCCTAAACACGTATAAAAATTTCCATTGACACCATGTAGCCACGTGGCTACAATATACTCATGATTGAAATTCGCAAGACTGAAATTTTCGCTAAATGGATTGATGGGTTGCATGACATCCGTGCACGTGCTCGAATCCTTGTACGGATAGAAAGATTGGCGTCTGGAAATCCTGGAGATGTCAAGTCGGTGGGCGAAGGCGTTTCAGAATTGCGGATTGATTATGGACCCGGATATCGGGTGTATTACAAAAAACAAGGACAGAAGGTGGTTATTTTGGTGGCTGGCGGCGACAAAAGTACGCAGGCCAAGGATATCAAAACTGCCTTACGTCTATCACGGAATTTATAGGAGTGTATTATGGCTAAGACCATCACTACCCGGTACGATGTCACTGAACATCTTCGCACCCCAGAGGAAATGGCTGCTTATCTTGAAGCCTGCTTTGAGGAAGCGCATGGTGATGCTGCTTTTATTGCAAAAGCTCTTGGCGATATCGCCCGGGCCAAAGGCATGTCACAGGTGGCGCGTGATGCCGGCTTATCCCGCGAAAGTCTTTACAAGGCACTGTCTGGAGAACGAAACCCAGGTTTTGACACAATCCTTAAAGTTATGCGCGCACTCGGTCTAAAATTGCATGCAGAAGCGGTTCAGGCAAATGTCTCAACGGCCCAACAACCCAGTGGAGCTGACGGCGTGTAGTCCGCGGTTTAACGTAAAGGCCGTGCAGGCTTGGAATTTATTTAGGCCGCTGCTCACCGGCGGCCGTTAAACGTCATTATGAGGTAGCCACATGAGTTCAGCTTCATTAAGACACTTTTTTGTCTCAGATGATAATGAGATTTTTCGAATACCAAATACTAAATTTGAGCGGCTGCTGAAAGGATCATTAGAGAAAAAGACCGAAAGATTTGCGGGAAAGCGTGTACGCGCTGCAGAAATAGTAGTGAAACTTGAGAACCGAAAGCCTAAACAGGTTCTTCGTGCCATTTATTATTATCTGCATTTTAATGAAAAGGGAATTCTCGATTATGACAGGTTTATGAAGGACGGTGGCATAGTGGCTAATGCTGGAATTCCCGACATTTTTGCGGAAAAAGTTCAAGGCAATCTAATAAATGCACAGCAAGAATTCGCCAAAAGACAACGCGATCATACCGTCTGGTGGAAGCCTAGTATGCAGCTTGAGCGTAATATCTTAGATGCTTCTATCGACGAGTTTAAGTGCAAACGGCTGTAGTGACGTTTAACCAACCAGTGGAGCAGACGGCGTGAAGACAGCGATTTTTCGCAAAGGCCGTGCATGATCGTTGTGAATCTGGGCCGCTGCTCACTTCCACGTTATAATTCTGGAAAGAGATTCTTATATGAAAAGAAATCCTCAGTTGAGAAAATCAGTTTTAGAAGTTGTTGAAAATCAACTCCAGTCCAATGATCCAAAGGAAACACGACATACGTTCGATCGTCTTGTCAGCGAAGGGTATTCGAATAAGGATGCTAAAGAACTTATTGGGCATGTTGTAGCTTCTGAGATCTTTGATGTTTTGAAGAGCCAGAAACCATTTAACTTAACAAGATTTGTAAATGCTCTCAATTTACTTCCTAAGCTTCCAGGAGACTGAAGAAAAGTTAAAAAGCTGAAATTATAACAAAACAGTTGAGCTGACGGGAAGAAGCTAGGCGGTTTTTCGTTAAGCTATTTTCCGGTTCGATACTCATCAAGCCCGCTGCTCACTTCCACGTTCGGTGTAATTGAGAAATATATGAAAGTCCCCGATAAAAAATTCAATGATATTAGCGAACAAGATCTAGAACTGACGCAAGATCAGATCTTTGAGCTAAAGAGAAGAATCAAAGACCTTGAAAATTTAGTCAAGTATGTGATCTATTCAGATATCATTCCTAAGGGACGTTGGCGACTATTTTTAAATATTTCAGATGACACGTGGTGCGATAACATAAACACCGCTACATTGTTTAAAAGACAGCATATAGCAAAAGCCGTTGTTGAAAAATATTCAGAAGAAAGACGCAAGGACATATCAATAGCAAAAATTTCCACTAAAAATGATAAACGAAAGGTGCTAAAATATCTGCGGTAGGAGCACCGAACAAAAGCGTGGAGCAGACCAGTCTTCGCTCTAAAGAGCTTCGCCACGGCACGGCGGCTTGAAGATAGCGGTTTTACGTAAAGGCCCTGCAAGTTTGACACTCATTCGGGCCGCTGCTCACGCATTAGTCCCCGATAAGTTTAAAAATTGAGGAAGATTAATCTATGGCTTTATTATCTAAAGGCAGGCTTTCAAAGATGATGTTAGATATTCTTTTAGAATTTCCTTTTGGAGCAAAAAACCTAAAAGATAATGTAACGTTACGATTAGGTATGGTTGGTCAAATGTCAACAGCTCGTGATATTAATGCAGCCTGGAATGAAACCAAAAAGAAAGCAGCAAAGCTTTATCCTGATAAATTTATTCTTGATGGAAGGAACGCTCTGCACTGGAATGATGGAAGTGTAATAGTACTTGATAAAGCAATATCGAGTTCAAATTATAAAAAGCTTAATGAGTTAGCAGATATTGAAAATTGTAATGTTAATGCAATGGTATCAAAGCTAATATCGTTTTACAAAAAGCATAAGAAAAAATAATACTTCCATTGGACAGGGCTAACAAATGCGTGGAGCAGACAGCGTGAAGATTGCGGGTTTTCGAAAAAGGCCGTGCAAACTTGTCACTTATCAGGGCCGCAGCTCACTTCCACGTTGGGCGGGAAAATATCCTGCCCACTATCAAGGAGCATGGTCTTCCGATGGCAGACAAAGACATACCTCACGAGTATTATGGCTGGTGGCGGATCATCGAGACGTCACAGTGGGCTGATGACGACATCGACATCATCGGGACGGCGCTGATTTCGCTAACGGGATATGACGACCGACTGAGGATGTTCGTTCTTCTCGCGCACGTGAACTGCAAGCCCACCAAGACAGGCGTGTCGTTTACATGGCAGGGGGCATGGGAGTACGACCCTGTCTCCGGAACCGGGAGCGTGAGACTTCGCAAGGATGGGCGTCTCGCGGGTAGGATCAGGATTAAAGACGGTGATGAGAGTACCTTTGCCGCAGAGAGAGCGGAGGAGCCGGACGAGCCTATCCCCGACCCACCAAGCTACCGCGATAAATGGCGACGCAGGTGGTAAATGTGAGCATACCAGCGATCTCTGCAAAACCGAAGAGAGGCCGAACAATTTCATGGAGAGGGACGGGCGATTACCATGCCGGACTTGAAAGGCGATGCCGGGAAAGTCTTTCGAGCCTTTTATGAAATGGGGTGCGGGCACGCCGTCCGCCCCTCATGTCGGTTCGGCAGATAAATATAATGGAAACGAGGAACAATTAATGCTAATATTCGAATGGGATCTTAAAAAGGCAAAAACTAATCTGGAAAAACATGGTGTTTCTTTTGAGGAAGCGAGCACCGCTTTTAAAGATCCTTTGTCATTAACCATAGATGATCCTTTACATTCAAGCGATGAAGAAAGATTGATCCTTTTTGGAATATCGTATAATAATCGCATGTTGGTTATCGTTCATACTGAAAGCGGGGACAATATAAGGATTATCAGTGCCAGAAAAGCCACCAAGAAAGAAAGGAATTATTATGAAACCAATGTCTAATGATCCAGATATGTTGGAAGAATATGATTTTAGCAAGGGTATAAGGGGAAAATACGCAAAAAGATATTCAAAAGGAACAAATGTTGTAATCATTGACCCGGACGTAGCCGAGTTTTTCCCAGATGAGAACTCAGTCAATGACACATTAAGATCGTTAATCCCTATTATTAAAAAGAGAGAAAAGAGGGCTGCCGAACAAGGGCATTGAGATGGACTGGGAAAAGCTGGTGCGCTTTTACCTTTTCCGGATGTCCTCAAAAATCTCCTCTTTTTCAAAGCCCTTCTTCTCTTTTCCCAGCGCACTCATGCCTGGCGTTATAAGGTTTTAGGAATCAGATTGGGCTGGTCGTTGAAAAAGGGAGGTTAAAATTCTGGATCTAGCCCGGCTTGCTTGCAGAGTTCGTTAGCTATGATTCTATCGAGTTATCTGTGCCTCTTAACCGGAATCACCTTTAGGGATTAGAATTATGATGATAAATTCGGAGTTTATTTCTCCTTGTGGTCTTTATTGCGGAGTCTGTGCCATTTATATCGCAGACCGTGATAATAACCACAAATTCAAGGAGCGGTTAGTGAATCTTTACAAGGGAGAAATCCCCGACAAAGGAAATCTTCCTAATAGTGAAAATCTTTCGATAGAAAATATTAAATGCCGTGGCTGCTTATCTGATGAACCGTTTATGCACTGCCGGCAGTGTGAGATCAGAAACTGCACAAGAGAGAAAGGTTACACCGGATGTCATCAATGCGATGAATTCCCTTGTCAGTATATTGAAAATTTTCCCATGACTGTTGGCAAAAAGGTAATTTTGCGGGCTATTCCGTATTGGCGAGAGGTCGGTACTGAAAAATGGATTCAAGATGAAGAATCCCGCTATATTTGTCCTGAATGCGGCAATAAAGTTTTCCGGGGTGTTGTAAAATGTAATCAGTGTAAAACGAAGTTGGATCTGGACTAGTTTTTTGTTGGCAGGACAAAGGCAAAAGGGAACAACAGAAAAAGGCCCCGCTTAATCCAAAGGACAAACGAAAATTGAAAAAAGAAAAGAAGGAATAAAATATCATTCAAGTCCTATCCTCCGTCTGAGATAGGCACTCCAAATTCAGCCCTCCTATTCTTGTCTTGATAAGCGCCCTATTGATATTTATATTACATCAAACGATATTTCTTGTGCAGGAGTAAAGAATCCTGGCCCAAAGGACCAGGCTTTTGGCTTGCTGCCCCCAGAGGGGGATTAACCGCAAGCTAAGGAACTCTATCAATTTACATGGCAGAGCTTGTCGGCTCTGACCTGACCCAGAGGGCCAGGGTTTCACTGTTGGACTAAATTTCAAAAGGAGGAACAATGGAATTAGAAATGATTCGAGCGTTTTTCGCCTGGTGTTCCGTCATAAACATGGTGCTGCTGTCCGTGTGGCTCCTGTTTTTCATGCTGGCTCACGATTTGATGTACCGGGTTCACGGTAAATGGTTTAAGATGTCTGTTGATAAGTTCGATACCATTCACTATTCAGGTATGGCACTTTTTAAACTCGGATTATTCATGTTCAATCTGGTGCCCTATTTTGCCTTGCGTATAATCGGTTAAGGTCCGAAGAACATGCCAAAGATCGCAGGGCGAAGGCCGAACAGGGGGATGGTATTTATCTGACAATAAATCTACAGGAGGCAGCACATGAACTACCAAAATGAAACTCTTCCACAGGGAGCCATGAAATTGGGTTCCACCCCAACAATGACTGAAGAAACTGTGGTGCCGGGCATTTTAAAGAAGCATCTCACCCCAAGAGGCAGATTCGGATACCTGGTCGTTGAAGAAGGCGTTCTTCAATTTGTCTGGGAAGATGATGCCGATAATGTCCTTGACGCAGATCCCGAACATCCGATTGTCATATTTCCCGAACGCTTTCACCATGTAACGATAACCGGAAAGGTACGATTTCGGGTTGAGTTCTATGACGTCGGCGGTATCGATATCGATGCCGGCTTACAACAAAAGGGTGTCCGTCCCGGGGAAGATTTTATTTGATGCTTGCCCGGAAATGGTGGATGGAGTATTTAGAAGCTATTTCAAAGTAAACGTATGGGCATGGCTCTTTTTATTGCAGTAAAATTTTGACCCGAGACAGGAGCCGGTATGGATTCTCAGCCACAAAACGAATCCGGAATAGAAATTCCCAATCAGCGCGTGCTCGAATTTTTGCGCTCGGTACCCCCCTTTGACACCCTGGGGTCCAGCGAACTGACGCGGGTGGTATCACAAATAGAGATGGCCTATTTTCCCCGGGGGCAACGTATCAAGAGCAAAGGGGATCCCTCCTTTCAACACCTGTATATCATTCAGCAGGGTGCCGCCAGAATCTCTTTGATCGACGATGAGGGTGAAGATCTGCTTGTCGACGTGCGCGGCGAGGGAGACTATTTCGGCGCCACCAGCATTCTGCAGGATAAACCGGCCATGTTTGATATCTCCGCCCACCAGGATCTCATCTGCCTGATGCTCCCGACAGAAGATGTCCGGCAATTGGTTAGCAGCTACCCGGTGTTCGAGCGCTACTTCAGCTTTTCGCTGGCCCGAACCATCAAAGCGGTACGCCAGACAACGGATTTCCAGCGGCCGCAACCGATCGGGCAAAACGCTATCAGTATGGAGGTGTTTCTTACCGGTAAACGGGTTGCCGATATAATGATCAAAAATCTGCTGACCTGTGCACCTTATATATCCGTGCAGTCAGCCGCCAAAATGATGGCCCGGCGCCGTGTCAGCTCCATTGTGGTCACCGGAAACGGTCTCTACCCGCTGGGTATCATGACCGACAATGATTTGCGCACCAAGGTGCTGGCGGCCGGTCTCAGCCCCGAAGTTGCAGTGGCCGGGATTATGAGCCAGCCGGTGCAAACCGTCTCTCCCGGAGCCGATGCCTTTGACGCCCTGTTGACCATGAGCCGCCATGGTGTCAGTCTTCTGGTTGTGGTCGAAGGCGACCACATGGTCGGCATCATCAGCGAACACGATTTGCAGATGGAAGCCGGCAGCTCCCCGCTCCAGGTTATAGATGAGATCAGGCGTACCACCTCGCTGGACACGCTCATCGGTATGCGGTACAAAATCGACAGCGTTCTTGAAATGATGCTGCGCCAGGGGGGGCCGGTCAAACAACTGGTAGCATTGGTCACCGAGCTCAACGATCGGCTGACAATCCGAATCCTCGAACTGGTCGAAGAGGAGATGGAACGCGAGGGATTTGGAAAACCCCCTGTCCCGTACGGCTGGTTGGCCTTGGGCAGTGAGGGCCGCAAGGAACAAACCCTGCACACCGACCAGGACAATGCCCTGTTTTTTACCGCGACACCGGACTGCGCTGAAGCTGAATGCAAAAAATGGTTTTTGCAGTTTGCGCAGAGGGTAGTTGCCTATCTGGTACGTTCCGGAATTCCCGAATGCCCGGGCGGGATCATGGCCTCCAATCCTGAATTGTGTCATCCGGAAGATCGCTGGCTGGATACATTTTTAGGGTGGATCAAGGACCCCAGCCCGCACCCGCTTTTGATGGCGTCCATTTTCTTTGATTTTCGTCCGATCTATGCCGGCACCAACTTCCCCTATGTTTTGCAGGACCAGCTGCTGAAGGCCATCCGCAAAAGCGGGCTTTTTCTGCGCTTTATGGCCAAAAATTCTCTTATCAACCGGCCACCGTTGAGTTTGCTCAAACGGTTCGTGGTCGAAAAATCCGGCGAGCACAAAAATAAGTTCGATCTGAAACAAAGGGGGTTAACGCCGGTGGTGGACGCCGCCCGGGTGCTGAGTCTAAGCCTGGGGATAAAAACCCGCAATACCCTTGACCGATTGGCGGAAATCAGCCAAATAGGTGTCATCGACAGCGAGTTTCACGCTGATTTGCGCGAAGCTTACGAATTCCTCATTTATTTGCAGATCAGCCGGCACCTTGACGCCCTGGCCCAGGGGGAAGAGCCGGATAACTTTCTGGATCCGGCGAGTCTGAACGGATTGCAGCGTAAAATGCTCAAGGAAAGCTTCGCCGTCGTGCGCCGCCTGCAGGAAACCATTGAATTTCGCTTCCAGACCAAGCTGGTGGAAATATAATGTCCAGTCTACTACTCGTCCGGTGGCGCAATCGCCTGGTTAAGATGCGATCCCGGGGAAAAGAACTCCATCCCCTGGCGCTCACAAATCTGAAGGCCCTGGATCATCTCGGTATTAGTCAGAAAGCCAGAAGTCTGCGCTATGTAATTTTAGATTTAGAGACCACCGGTCTGAACCTGGACCATGACCGGGTGGTCAGCGCGGCCGCCTACCGGGTGGTGGATGGCCGGATTGCCCTGGGAGACGTTTTCAGCTCTTTGGTCAGCCCGGGCCGGGACATCCCCTCATCAGCCGTTAAGATCCACGGAATTATGCCGTCCATGGTGGACGATGCACCGTCATTTGCCGAGGTTTTTGAAAAATTTCTTGGCTATCTGGGAACCGATATTCTGGTCGGCTACCATGTGCGCTTTGATCTGCATTTTTTCAATGTCTACATGCGGCAAACTCACGGATTTCCCGTTCAGAACCTGGTGCTCGATGCCCAGTCCATGTGCCGCAAGGTTTGCTTTCCCCCTCACCTGCGTTCTTACGCGGGCAGATTAAAAGGCAATCAGGACCTGGACACCGTTGCCAAACATTTCGGCATTGAAATCCAGGAGCGGCACACGGCCCTGGGAGACGCTCTGGCGACGGCCATGATATTTCAACGAATTTTGATTGAAATAGAAAAAAACGGTCCGGGACGGTTGAAAAACCTTCTGGCCATTGACCGGAATGTGTAATTTTACAGATACTCTAGACCTCGTAACACATTATGAAAATAGCTCTTTTTTTTGGACAACATCTATGTCTATTAGCGCAAAATTGAGGGATTATTAGACCTATGCCTAATATATGCTTTTGCCTCAAAATACACAAAAATAATTGCTAAGGAGATCAATGCTATGTCTATTAAAGTTTGTTTAGCAGGCGCAACGGGTTGGGCCGGCTCATCACTCGCCGCAGGCGTACATGAAGCCGATGATATGGAACTTGTCGGGGCCGTGTCCCGCAGCCAGGCCGGCAAGTCTCTGGGTGATGCCCTGGATATTGCTGACCTTGCCCTTCCCGTCAGCGGCTCGGTGGAAGACGCCCTTAAGGTACCCTGTGACGTTTTGGTTGAGTTCACCAAACCGAATGTTGCCAAACGCCACATTCTCCTGGCCCTGGAGGCCGGGGCTCATGTTGTGGTTGGAACTTCCGGCCTGACGGATGAAGACTACGCTGAAATTGACCAGGTCGCCACATCCTCCGGACTGGGCGTGCTGGCCGTGGGCAACTTTGCACTGACGGTGGTTTTGCTGCAAAAGTTTGCAGAAATGGCGGCCGTACATATTCCGCACTGGGAAATAATCGACTATGCCCATTCGGGAAAAATTGACGCGCCCAGCGGGACGGTGCGGGAGTTGTCACACCGCCTGGGCCAGATCCGCGAATCGGTTCTGGACGTGGCCATCGAAGAAACACAGGGGGTTCAAGAAACCCGGGGCGCGCGTCTCAACGGTTCCCAGGTTCACGCCATCCGTCTTCCGGGACACGTCATCGGTGCCGAAGTCATCTTTGGCATGCCGGATCAAAAGCTTATTTTGCGCCATGAGGCCGGTGCCAGTTCCCAGCCCTATGTTGATGGCGCTTTGCTGGCCATCAGAAAGGTGGGTACGTTTACCGGTCTTAAACGGGGGTTGGATTCGGTAATGCATTTTTAAAATAGCTTATAGTCACCGACTCAAAAATCGTCGGTTTCGCCGAATCACTGGGAAAACACATCATTAAGGCATCGATTAAGAATTTTT
>JAIVWA010000039.1:0-14866 GCA_049190255.1 Gammaproteobacteria bacterium
CTTGCAATCAACTCAATCAACTAATATATACCCTACACCTTTTGTTACCAGCAACCAAGGATCCGAAATTCCAAATCCCAAATCCCAAATCCCAAATCGAAGACTACTCCCCCTCAATTCTGCAACCCTCCCTCAGCTTCTCCGGTGTAATGGTGTAGAGCGCATCGAGCATCTGGATCGCAAAGGTACCCGGGGCTGAAGCCGTTTCGGCAGCAATTTCACCGGCCAGGCCGAAAAATGACAGCGCGGTGGCCGTGGCACTGAGCGGGTCATTGTCAACCGCCAGAAAGGCACCGATGGTTGCCGTTGCGGTGCATCCGGTTCCGGTTACATATCCCATTAACGGATGCCCGTTTGATACCCGTAAAATTCGTGTGCCGTCGGTGACAAGATCTACAGGACCGGTGATGGCAAGTGTTGTACCCAATTCTTGCGCCAGATTCCGGGCTGCCTCCGCTGCCTCTTCGACGGAATGAATGGAATCAACCCCTTTTGTTTTGGAGTTTTCATCTCGCAGGGAGAGTATTTCGGAGGCATTGCCACGAATCACTTTGATGCTAGTTTCACTGATAATGCTTTTAGCTGATTTGGTTCTCAGTGGTGTTGCGCCCGAGCCCACCGGATCCAGAATAATCGGTGTGTCCAGTTGCGATGCCTTTTTGCCGGCCTTGATCATCGAGCTGATCCAATCATCGCTCAGGGTGCCGATGTTAAGAACCAGCGCGCCGGCAAATGCTACCATATCCTCAACCTCGTTGTGAGCATGGGCCATTACCGGGGATGCTCCCATGGCCAGCAGCGCGTTGGCCGTATAATTCATTACCACATAATTGGTGATGTTGTGAATCAACGGTTTTTTCTTTCGGAGGGCCACCAGATTTTCGGCTGCTTTTTCAGATAAAGCCGTCATAATGTTACCTCGCTGTTAATACAGACCTCGTTGAATAGTTAATTAGGTAAATTATAGTCATAATTTCAGAATGTTACGATTTCTTAAAAACTTTTGGGACACAGAATTGTCCTTGCCATTGCCGGTACTGATCCACTAAAAAAAGCCGTTTCCCATAGAGAAACGGCCTGGCCGGCATCTGATAATTCGATTTTTACTCGTTTCCCTACGCTGGAATTATCCAGATCAGGTTCAGAGGGTGTAATCTCAGGCAGTTCTTGCCACCCCTAAAATGACCACAAGTTTTATAACCAAACATTAAGAAATAGGTTGCCGGATGTCAAGGATAATTCTAATGCGCGATACTGGATGCTCGATGCTGGATACTGGATTCTCGATTCTGGATGCCCGATGCTGGTTCGCTTGCTACCCGATGCACCATGCCCTAAGCGCTATGCGCTTACATTCCGACTTCCGCATTCCCAATTCCGAATTCAAAACTCTGCCATCCGATCATAGTTATATTTCACGACGGCGCCGTAGACCGTAGCATATCCTGGATTTTCCGGAAAAGTAAATTGTGTCTGATAAAGCTTTCCCACCAGATCTATTATGTGCCGGATGAATTGACTGTTGGCAACTTTGCCGACAACGACGATCCGATCCGGGCATTTGAATTCACGGGCACAAATAGAAGCGATGATGCCGACCGTTTCACCGACCAGGCGCATAATTCCGGCCGCCATATCTTCGGTTTTATTTGATTTCACATCCGCAAAATTGCCGGCAGTCACATCCGAGCCCAGAAAACTGAGTCCTTCATAGCCCAGGTCCGATATGGTTAGATTTATTTTTGATGGATTGCCCTTGACCGCGCGGGCTTCTATCTGCAAAGGATCGTCCAAACCGCAAATGATGGAAGAAAGTCCCTTTATGGTACCCCCTCCCAAACCGGTGCCACCCACATGTCTGGCGCTATTCTCTGAGAAATGGACCATGGCAGTTCCCGTACCGACACTGACGACAATGCAGTCGGTGTAATTGGCGAGGGCGGAGCCGCCAAAGCCGATGGCATCGATTTCGGGAATTATTTGGGCTTCTTTTTTTATCTTGGCCGGCATATCGGCTGTGGAGCCTGTGAATACTATTTGATCGGTCTGATATCTTTCGATCAGTCGATCAAAGGCCTTTGCAATGCTTTGCCAGTCTCTTTTTTCGACACTGAGTGTTTCCACTAAACTGCCCGATTCGATGACCGCAAAATCAGTAAAAGAAGCGCCCCGGTCAATGCCAATAATCGGTGTGTTCGATAGATTGCTCATCTATGCAATATCCTAACCCGGACAAGCCGGAAAAACGAAATGCCTAAAATGCACTAAAATGCCTAAAGTGCCTAAAATTGTGGTGTCGCTTCAGGCTTCGCCTCCGGCTACGACCCGACAGGTCGCTCCGTCATTTTTTTGATAGGTCTTTTTAAAATTGATCCGCCGGAGCTTTATGTTCGTTCCGCCTTCGGCGGACCATTTACCCAATATTGCAGTATCCTCTCCGAGCCCGCTTCCAGCCCATAGGCTTACAGGTCGGAGGGTAAACTCTACGAGCCGGAGGCCAAGACCCATTATTCCATTGTTCCAGCATTCCATTTGTGAGCGAAGCGAACTAAGTTTGATTCTTGTCGCTTAAAAAATGTAAGACTTCCGAAATGTCATTGATGACAGGGCAGTCATTAATTTCTTCAACACCCAGAGAACCGAATCGGTTGAGGATCAGAGCCGGTACACCAACTTTACGGCTGCCGAGGGCATCATCATAATAATTGTCGCCAATGTATAAACAATCCCGGGCGCTTACTGCTGCTGTTTGCAAGGCTAAATTAAAGATTGCCGGATCCGGTTTGCTGCAGTCTACCTCACAGGAAATGATGATGTGGTCGAAGTAGTCAATCAGCCCGGCAGCCGTCAAAATATCACGGGCTGTGCAATCCCAGTTTGAGATGATCCCCCGGCCGATTGATTTTTGTTTGAGTGCATCCATCACGTCACAGACACCTTCAAACGGCAGCCAGTAATTATCCATTTTGGTTTTAATTGATTCCCAGTGCGCATCGAGCTCGCACACATTCGCACTGATTCCCAGTTTATAGTTCATAAGGCCCAGATAAGAGGGCATAAATACTTCTCTGGGCGCCAAGAAAAATCCCGGGTACTCGCGCATAAACAGTTTGTCCGTCAAATGGAATTCTTTTTCGATATCCACGAGCGGAAGCTCGATGCCGAAATCCTTCAAGGCCTGTTGATAGGTGGTTTCCCGCTGCATGTAAAGCAGCGTGTAACCGATGTCGAACCAGACAAATGAAACTGTCAAGTGCTACCTCCTGTAAAAAAAATGACGATTGACAAATGACGATTGACGAATGATGGAATCGCTTCAGGCTTCGCCTTCGGCTACGACCCGACAGGTCGCTCTGTCTTTTTTAGTACTTTTAAATCAATGTCATTAACTTAAGTATTGGTGTAATCTTTGTGGGAGCGGCTTTCCAGCCGCGATTAAACGATTACAGCATTAAAGCGACTTTTTTTCGTGGCTGGAAAGCCACTCCCACGAAAAGTTAACGTTAAGTCAATGACACTGATTTAATACCTTAATTCGACATTCGTCAATCGACATTCTTCATTCCAAAAGTCATTCATCATTCGACATTCAAAGTTTACTTCACTGAAACCACCGGGCATGTTGCATTTAAGATTACATATTGAGCGGTGGAGCCGAATAGAATTTTACCCACTCTTGATCTTCGGCGAACACCGATAATAATCTCATCCGCTTTGCGTTCATCCGCCAGCCGGACAAGGTCTTCTCCGGCTTGCAATCCTTGAACCGATAAAATGGAATCACAGGGGATTTTTTTGTCTCTTAAGGTGTTTTTTTCGTGTTCAAGAGAATTTTCGGCGGTCTCAAAGTCTTCGCGCGGCACTTCCGGCCCTCCGACCATCGAGTATACCAGGACAATTTCGGCGCCAAACACCCGGGCATGCTGTTCTGCGACTGCGATGGCTTCCCGTGCCACGTTGGTTCCGTCATAGCCTACGAGAATCTTCATGTTGTACCTCCCTTTCCCTTCTTTTATAGATATCTTGAAAAATATATGTAGAAAATGATCCAAATTACCTGTTCCGCTTCCAAAAGGACTAAAGTCCTAAATCTTCATTAATCAATACGATTTTGACTCTGCCTTTAGGAAAGGACTTCTCGGTAATGGTCCAGGTATTGCAGATCCGATCCGGGCTTTTGCATTCTTCGCAATAGGAGGTCTTCACACAGGGGGTCTTTTTATCCAGACGCATGGAATTGATCGGGGCCGCATAATTTTTAACGCGATACATGGCTTCGTCAATATCACTGACGATTTTGTTGCGACCAACAAGTATGATCACCCATTTGGGGCCAAAGGTCAGTGCGCCAATACGGTTGCCGATCATATCCAGGTTTACCAGTTGACCGGTTTCGGTAACGGCATTGGTTCCGGTGATAAACACATCGACCAGCAGCGCCTGTCTCCGGCGTTCGATCATTTCGTCTGGCGGGATGTTTTTGTCGAGGGTATCCAGAACCTCCAGATCGGAATTTTCCTTTAAATGATGATAAAGTCCGGAAGCAATAACCGACATTGATCCGCCCCAGGATAGGGTCCTGGGGTTTAACTGAGGAATGATTTTTTCCAAAACGATCTGGCTGGCATCGTTTTTGTTGTCGGCTATAAAAACGTCAAAATTGTTGGATTCCAGAGCAGCTTTAATATCAGTGAGTCTGAGCTTCCAGTAGTTGGTAATCGGGTGGTCCATTCTTGTCTCCTTAGTTATTTAAGGGCGGCACGGAGGCCGCCCTTATGTTGAAAGACGAAGTGACGAAGACGGGTGTCCTCCGAGGATTCTTGAGAATCAATACCATTTAGTCGAACTATGATGATGTTGCAATAGAAAAACCGTATTTGAGAAATTTAATTACTCCGCCCTGAAAATAGCGATAGCCGGTGTGGATAAAACATAGTTGTCTTTCAAATTTGATGAAAATATTTTGATGTTGATCCGGGCGGATTAATTAATCATTTCTGAAAAAGAAGTGCACAAAAGGGTATGAGTACTGAAAAGTTCTTCCAAATCTTGAAAAAAATTTCAAGATTTCAAATGCTTAGTCCATACTATTTTTTTTACATCAGCATCTGAGATGAAATTAAAAAGTTAAAAAAAGCAAAAAAAATGCGCAGCATAAAATAATTAATCCGCCGGAGCTTCGATCAAAAACTTTCTTCAGTTTTCAAATAACAATTTGCAACCCTAAATGTGCTGTTTTTCAGGGCGGATTAATTATGGTTCCACTTTAATGACAACCAGGGTTACATCGTCTTCTTTTTCCATTGGGTGGCGGAATTCATCCAGGCTTGCGATCACCGCATCCAGGATGTCTTTGGCGGGCTTGCGGGCATGGGTCCGGATGAGGTCTCGGAATCTTTTTTTCCCAAACATCTGGCGCTGTGCATTTTGAGATTCCCAGATACCGTCGGTACCGATCAGGATGATCTGACCGGGTTGAATCTTACGCTGATATTCCTGATAGGCTGCTTTTTCAGACACGCCCAGCGGCAGGGCATGCCCGGCCAGTTCCTCAAATTCTCCGGTACCTTGGTCAAATATGGCAGCCGGGTCATGGCCGGCATTCACCCAACGAATTATCTTATTGGATCGATCGATTTCGCAGAGAAAGAGGGTCATAAAACGGCCTGAATCTTCTACATCACGGACCAGCTGGCGATTGACATCCGTAATGATTTGATTCAGGTTGCCGCCCATCGTGGCGCGCTGACGCAGGAAGGCCCGGGCAGTGGTCATCAGCAGGGCCGATGCTATACCATGGTCCGAGACATCGCCGACGAATATTTTAATTTTTCCCTGTCCGTTTCCGTCAACCGGCAAATAGTCAAAATAATCCCCGCCGGTCTCTTCACAATAACTACTGTCCCCGGCAATATCCAATCCTTCGACTCTTGGATCGGAGCCCGGCAGCAGATGCTGCTGGACTTCCATGGCGATGCCGAGTGACTGGCGGATGCGGTCGCGTTCCTTGAGTCCTTCGGTCATTTCATTGATCACATCCCCCGTGTATCCGATTTCATCGTTAGTGGTAACTTGCACTTTCTTGTCAAAGTTTCCGTTTCTCACGCCGCGCAGTGTTAGAATAATTTCTTTGAACGGCATAGCCAGGTTTCTGCTGACCAGCATAGTTAAAACGATACCGACCGCAATGAATATAAACCCGTTGGTGATTATCGCTGACCTTATCAGCTTTAGGGCCGTGGCAGGGTCATCAAAATTCAAGGTGATTCGGTCTATGATCTGGATGATGGAAAACAGGGGGATCAGGTTACTGGCAAACAAAAGGGCAATCAGCCGTGTTCGGATTCGAATACGCAAGGTTTTTGGGATCTTATGCAAGCCGCCTTCGGGGAAGAAATGGGGGGCCAATCGCTTTTGTAAAACGTGTTCAAGCAGGAAAAAGGCAACGGTCACCGTAATGATGCCGGTACTGATATTCAGCACAAAAGACCGCTGGATGGTAATAGGATCGGCCTGGGACAATAAAAATGCAGCCGGGTAAAGAATGGCTGCTAAAAGCCACATGCTGCAATCAATGCCGATCAGGACAAAGGGCTCATTGAGTATTCTTCGACGAGCCCTGCTTTCCAGCTGTGGCGAGATAGGTATCTGGTTTGACTTGGCCGTCAGGTATTGCCGGATAGACCGCTCGTAAATCAATGCTGCGGCCGTAGCAAATATAAATGCCAACGGTGTAAAGGCCATATCAAAGAAATAGACGAGGCGATTTTCAAAAAGACTGTCCGGGAAGGGTGTTTCAGCCCTGAAAATCAAACCTTGAACCAGAAATGCACCAATAAAGTTGGCCAGGAGGTTGGCCGCCAGCATTTCATTTTTTAGATGGAAAAGTCTCCATTTGGTCATGATCCCGGTCTCCTGTATCCTGTGAACGGCTACAGGGTTTTCTTTATCAAGACAAAATGAAAACATCAACGTTTCAATTTTTTGTTTTTGTATTATGGCTGATTTGCTGTATATTAAAAGGGGTTCAAGGTTCAGAGTTCTGGGTTCAGAGGTTCCCCGCTTCGCCTTTCAGGCTTCGCAGGGCAGGCAGGGTTCAGGGTATTCAACTAATCTTGGTTTAGAGGCCATATCGATGAAATTCAAAAGTGTTGAGCATGTCCGAGCTGAGCTGCAGAAAGCCGACTATATTTGCTCCCGGACGATTGCAACGGTTGTCTTTTTGGCCCAGGCCACCCAGAAACCGGTCTTGGTGGAAGGTCCCGCCGGTGTGGGAAAAACGGAACTCTCCAAAGCCGTTGCCCGCAGCCTGGAGCGCAAACTCATACGCCTTCAATGTTACGAGGGCCTGGATGAAAGTAAAGCGCTTTATGAGTGGGAATATGCCAAGCAGCTGCTTTATACCCAGATGGTAAAGGAGAAGCTTGACGATGTCATATCAGGGGCCGATTCTCTGTCCGAGGCCGTGGATCGCATTGCCTCCCAGGAAGATGCCTTTTTCTCGGAGCGCTTTATTCAGCCCCGGCCCCTGTTGCAGGCCATCGTTGCTCCCCATCCGGTCGTGCTCCTGGTGGATGAAGTCGACAAATCCGATCCGGAGTTTGAGGCCTTTTTACTGGAAGTATTAAGCGACTTCCAGATTTCTATTCCGGAGCTGGGCACCCTCAAAGCGGTGAATATCCCGTTTGTATTTTTGACCTCCAATGATTCCCGGGACATGAGTGATGCGCTCAAACGAAGATGTATCCACCTTTATATCGACTACCCCGAGCGTGACCTCGAATTGGAAATCGTTAAGCTGAAAATCCCCCAAATAGAAAACCAGCTGGCCGGACAATTGGTTGATATGATTCACAAAATCCGTGATCTCGATCTGAAGAAAAAGCCCTGCATATCAGAGACCCTGGACTGGGCCCATTCCTTGATTACGTTACAGGTCGAAGATCTCTCCGCCCAGGTTGTCACAGACACCCTGAACGTTATTTGCAAATACCGGGCGGATGTGGAGCAGGTGGTGGAGAAGATGGATAAAATTATTAATGGTTAATCTATTACTAAGATTCATCTCCTGTTCCCGGGCGGCAGGGCTCAGGATTTCAACCTCTGAAGTGCTTGACTGCCTCGATCATTTAAAACGGGTTGATTTCCTGGATGAACCTCAGTTTGCCGCCGTGTTGCGGGCCAATTTTGCCAAAAGTCGGCGGGAACAATTTCATTTCAATCGGGTTTATGACCTTTTCTTCCACGAGCTGCGTCAGGAGTCCAACATTGCGCAGGCAGACCCGCTTTCCGAACAGATTCAAAACACCCTTCAATCTTTAACCTCCCGGCAGGATGACGATGGCGCTTCCCAGGCGGTGCTTGATTTTTTAGGTGGCGATCCCCTGTCTTTTTTAGAGCAAATGCAGCCGGGATTTGCTGAAGGAAACGGAAAGGGCGGAGGAACAGGTTCCAACCTGGGGCCTATGATTCAGCGCCTGGCCCTGATGCTGCAGCTAAACGCTGCCGAAGATGCCCTGGCAGAGTATCTCACCAATCAGCGGGATCAATTGCCTTGGGAAATCCGTCGCGATTTAAAGGCCCTTTTCGATGCCCGTCTGGAAAGTGCCCGCCGGTTGCTTACTAGTGAACGCCGGCCTTTTGAAGACCTTACGAAAAAGACCATCTCCCACCGCCAGCACCTGGACCGGTTGGGAGAAATCCATTTTGCTTCTTTGACCAAGAAGGAAGTTGAAGGCATGCGCGAGGTAATAGAGCAGCTTGTTCGCAGGCTTAAAGACACCCTCGGACGGCGGCATGCCAAGAAGAGCAGGGGAGTACTGGATGTTAAAAAAACTTTGCGCCGGGCCGCCGGTTACCAGGGAATCCCGATGGAGCTTTTTTTTCGAAACAGGCCCCCGCGCAAAGCCAAAATTGTCACCCTGTGCGATGTCTCCGGCTCGGTCTGGTCTGCAGCCAGGTTCATGCTGAACATGCTGTATTCACTCCAGGAGTGCTTTACCCAGGTTCGTAGTTTTGTTTTTGTTGCCGGACTGGATGAGGTAACCAATATTTTTGAAGACCACGAAATCAACCAGGCTATTGAAAAGATTCTTAAAGAAGCGGATATCGAATACAATGCCGCCACCGATTATGGCCTGACGTTTCGACAATTTAAAAAAAATTACATGGACATTCTCAACAAAAAGACCACCCTTATTATTATCGGCGACGGCCGATCCAATTACAGCAACCCTGAAGAACAGATATTAGACGCGATGCGGGAAAGGAGCCGTCGCGTTATCTGGCTGAATCCGGAAACCCCTTATTTTTGGTACACAGGTGACAGCGAAATGCGCACTTATCAGGCCTGCTGCCATGAAGTCAGACCCTGCCAGAACCTCAACCAATTGCTTGATTTTATTAAATCACTCATATTGTGAAAACAAATCACTTGCTTTTAAATGAAAAAAGGATAATATCATGGTAATCATTAAAGGCCGGTCTTTATCGGACGGCCGGTTTCATTCTGAAGGAAAGATTTATTTGTCGGCGCGGCAGCCTGAAGTATGGGACCATGAGCAATTCTAGTTCAAGGAGGGTGCCACAATGGCAAATGGTATTGTTAAATGGTTTAATGAGCGTAAAGGATACGGCTTCATCGAGCAAGAGGACGGACCGGATGTATTCGTTCATCACAGCGGTATCGATGGAGCGGGATTTAAATCCCTGCAGGAAGGTGACAAAGTCACCTTCGACATCGAGGAGGGTCCCAAAGGGCCTTCAGCGGTAAACGTAACGGTCGCCTAACAGACTGCCGAATTACAGAAAAGGCGCGCTTGATACTATCAGGCGCGCCTTTTTTTTTGCCGGAATACAGAGGACAGCGGACAGATGGCAGACGACAGAAGACCCGTCTACGCTCTGCGAGCTACGACACGGCAGGCATATGATGGAGAAAGATGATTAGGGATTTCGGATTGCTGATTGTGTGTGGCCATCGACCAGAGACCAGTATCGAGCATCAAGGATCGAGTATCGAGCATCAAGGATCGAGCATCGCGTACGGCCGGCGTTACAGCTGAAACTCTTCCCCAAGGTAAGCCTGGACTACTGCCTCGCTTTTAGCAATTTGATCGGGGGGACCGGACTCCAGGACTTGGCCGTCAACCAGTATGTAGGCGTTGTCACAGGCACCGAGGGTTTCTCTAACGTTATGATCAGAGATGAGTATGCCGATTCCGCGCCGTTTAAGATGGTTGATGATATTTTTTATATCATTGACGGCCAGAGGATCGATGCCCGCAAAGGGCTCATCGAGCAGCATAAATGAAGGATTGGTGGCCAGGGCGCGTGATATTTCAAGGCGGCGTTTTTCACCGCCCGACAGGACATTGGCTTTTTGCTTTTCCAAATGTTTAATACCCAGTTCCTCCAGGAGCATTTCTGCGCGATGCTCGCGTTCGGATTTACTCAGGGGAAGTATTTCCAATATCGCCAATAAATTTTGCCTTACCGTCAGCTTGCGGAATATAGAAGTTTCCTGGGGCAGATAACCGAGGCCTTTACGGGCTCTCTGATACATTGGAAGTTCGGTAATATCTTCATCGTCAAGCAAGATTTTGCCTGCATCCGGTCTTACCAAACCGATCGTCATATAAAATGTTGTGGTTTTGCCGGCGCCGTTGGGCCCCAGAAGACCAACAACTTCACCGCTTCTAATCTGCAGATTGACGGAATTGACTACCCGCCTGCCGGAATATGATTTTACCAGATCGTTTAAAAATAGCGTGGTCATTTTAATCAGGCCTTATTTTTCAATCTGAACAATGTTGAACCCTACCACATTGGTACCAGCATGCCAACTGATTTAATCGCTGCACAAACCATTGTCCGCCGGTTGTCAGGCCATATTCTATAGCATTTCCACCAGCGGTGATCCATCCGAATCAAAATCCACCATTGCCCCCCTGGCGGTTCGGGAAACACAGCAATTTACGACGGTTGTCTGCCCGATGGAAGCAACCCCCGGGCATTCATGGATATGGCCGCATAGCACCAATCTGGGTTGGCGATTCAACACCAGATGATGCAGGCGCCGGCAGCCCGCGTGAAACCTTCCAAAGACCTTATCCAGTATCCCGCGGGGAGGGGAATGGACAACCAGAACCGAGTCTTCGTTGATCAGTGCAGTAAGGATATCGAAAATCCCTTTCTCCCGCAATCTGATACGCGAACCGAACGGTACCGGTATGGTTCCACTGACCCCCACAAAACTGACTCCCTTAATTTTTTGCTCTTTCAGGTGCAGCGAAGTTGTGTTGGGGTAGTCATCCAGCAGGCGGTCTACCCTTGAAAGATCGGTATTTCCCCGGATTGCCAGAACCGGCGCAGGCATATGGTTGAATTGTTCGATGACATCGACAGGATTGAAATAATTGGTGATATCACCGGCTACAACAAGAGCGTCGGGTTTGAGCGCCTCTGTTTTTTTCCGAACCTGGGCAATTTTTTCCGGTTTCCCGTGAATATCTGCGACGGCGTATATACGCATGGCTGAGCACCTCTGTTTTTTAATGATTATGGTGGATATAGTAAATGTATGTCCATGCATCAAGACATTTAAGTTGGGATTTATTGAAAGCTGTATGGATTCTGAATTGACACCTTTCTATCGTTTTCATATAGTCGACAGGTCAAACGAGGAAATACGGATGGAATCTATTATTGAGCCACAGGACTTCACCCACCCCAATCTTGGCCAGGAAGTCACGGCCATTGGCGGATATTATGTGTTCGATAAAGAAATTCGAATGTCCTATGATAGCCGGGAGATCCTGTATTTTGTCGGTTATGCTGTTTTAGATTCCAGCTGCTGCGGGGTCGGCGGTGTTGCCTATGCACTGGTGCCGGGATTTATCAGGCAGTGGAAATACAAAAAGAATCACGATGATTGCTTTGTTTCACAAATAGAAACCATTGGTGACCAAACCAGTCAAAAAGAAGTTCGAAGCATTATTCAGAAGAAGGAGATGGTAAATCAGGTTACCTTCACTTAGAGGTGGCTACAAAATCTCATCTTAGGCTTAATGGTCCGCCTCAGGCGGATTGCTCCCGCGGGAAATACGCATAGCGCACGGCACATAGGGCATAGCGAACTAACGAAAACAAGGATATTTCTATTTCTGATGCGAGAGAGACTTATGGAGAATGTTAGTAAAGGACAGGAGGAGTTGCAGCGGCCGTTGGATGGAATCCGGATTGTGGAATATGGGCTTTTTCATGCCGGCCCGGGTGGCAATGCCATTCTGGGAGATCTTGGGGCGGAAGTGATAAAAATTGAAAATGCTGCCGGTGACCCCGAACGTTATTGGACCAATGTGGCCGGGTTGGACCTTGCCTTAAATAACAACGAGAGCATCGTTTTCGAGGCCTCGAACCGGAATAAAAAAGGAATTTGCCTTGACATTAAAAAGAAGCGGGGACGTGAAATATTTGAGAAGCTGATTCGGGACGCGGATGTATTTTTAACTAATTTACGGAGGAGCACCAAAACGAAGCTCGGCATCGATTACCAATCCATATCCGAAATCAATCCCCAAATTGTATATGCCGGCGTGTCCGGTTACGGTCCCAACGGCTCCATGAATGATCTCGGCGCTTTTGATCCACTGGGCCAGGCCCGCTCCGGGATGATGTTTGTCACCGGTAGCGCGGAGCCGGCGATGATTCATCTGGGCATATTGGACCAGGCGGCGGCCATCACTGTAAGCCATTCCATTCTGGCGGCCCTGCTGTTCCGGGAACGTAAAGGAATCGGGCAGGAGGTGCACGTCTCCCTTTACGGCACTGCTCTGTGGATGCAATACATTAACTTGCTGACAACCAGTGTACTTTCCATTAACCCCTGTATTCATGCTGACCGTACGCACCACTCTCCTTTGCGGAATCAATTTTTGTGCCGGGACGGGAAGTGGATTTTAGGCACCCACCATCCTGAAGAAAAATACTGGGCAACTTTTTGCGAAGCCACCGGCAAGAACGGGTTGTTGGAAGATTCGAGATATACCAGTGAATCCGGCGGACCCGCAAATTTTAGTGAGCTAAACGAGATATTCGATCAGGTGTTCGCCAGCCGCACGCGGGATGAATGGATGGAGATATTTCAGCCCCAAGGCTTGATGTTCTGCCCGGTGCAGCACATTCAGGAAGTCCCGCATGATGACCAGGCGCTGCAAAACGGATACCTCGTTGCCTTTGATCATCCGGTTCAAGGGCCGATCAAAATACCCGGCTATCCAGTGCATTTCAGTGCCTGCGCCGCAGGAACCAAAAGCGCCGCACCGAGGCTCGGGGAGCACACGGATTCGGTTATGCAGGAATTGGGTTACTCCAACCAGGATATCGAGCAATTTAGAAAAGATGACGTTATTAACTAGTGCCCGTCCACGAATAGTGGATGGCGCCAGGAAGTTTCCAATTCATAAATGAGGATTTTTTTCGTTGGGCAAGGCCGCACAAGGGTTTGTGGCGAGACGTACTTTTTGTACGTCGCAGCCGGAAACCCGCGGAGAACGCAGCCCAACGGGAAAAAGACCATTTATGGATGGAAACTAACTAAGGGAGGTCAGATGCTGGAGGGAACGGCGAAGGGAATTGGATATGTCGCGGGTAGCTGGCCGCTGGATCCGGAAAAATCTACGATCGTTTTTATTCATGGGGCCGGGGGTTCCAGCCTTTTCTGGCAGGCACAGGTTAAAGGTCTTGTCGCGCGTGCGAATACGATTGCTATTGATTTGCCCGGTCGAGGACGAAGCGGCAACGAGGGTAGGAATACAGTCGAAGATTATGCTGAGGCTGTGGTTGTCCTTATCAAAGAAATCAATCCACCGAATCCGATCCCTTGCGGCCTTAGCATGGGAGGGGCTGTCACCCAGCAGCTCCTGTTGGATTACCAGGACCTATTCAAGGCCGGTGTATTGATCAGCACGGGCTCAAGGCTCAAAGTTACGCCGGTCATCTTCGAAACCATCGAGAAGGATTACCATGAGTTTGTGAACATGATCGGTAAATTAGCCGCATCAAAGAACACAGATCCTGGATTAGTGGAACCGTTCCAGCAAGACACCGCCCGCTGTAAGGCTGAGACGACCCACGGTGATTTTCGGGCGTGCGACAGTTTTGACTCAAGCAACCATCTATCTTCCATCGAGGTGCCGGTGCTGGTGGTAACGGCTGAAGACGACATGCTTACACCGCCAAAGTACGGCGATTTTTTGGAAAAGCATATTAAAAATGCAAGCCGGGCGCACATTATGGACGCCGGACATATCGTACCCATGGAAAAACCGGATGAAATTAATAAGACAATCCTGAAATTCCTTGATCAAACCGGACTTTAAATAGAATTCAATTCATTATTCAGGTACTATTTCTTAAATACAGATAAGAAAGCATTTTTTGCTGCCGAAAGAGCCCTTTGATCTTTAATAATTTCTTTTAGCTCCCCTGGATCCAAATGAATCGCACCGCAGTTTTCATTTACACATATGTCAATTTTGACATTGCCCTCGTCGATTTCAGCTAAGCTCTGTGTGCCACACCGAAAACAATGATACGTATGTTCATCGCAATATTTTTTGGTTGCTTCTTCAGCTGCCTTTTCCCTGAGCTCCCGGAGTTTATGTTGATCTCGTTCTGCAAAAAATGCTTCTTCAGATCCTTTTTTCGGTTGCATCTTAACAGAAACTCGTTTTAAGGTCATAACTTCCTCCTTTTAGGTCAAACTTGTTTTACCTCACAAATCAAAATACATAATCAACTGCCGGATGAAAAAATCGTTGAAAAACTTTTACTTTTTTAACATTACCTCTCTTAATGTCAACAT